>JAYYQC010000185.1:0-6376 GCA_036128675.1 Myxococcota bacterium
TCTCAAAGCCTGGGGTGAAGTGCCGGGCTGACGAATGCGACGCAATGACCGGTGCGCGTGTCAGTTTCATCACATCAAAAAATGCAGGGTCTGAGACATGAGAGATATCAATCATGACCCCGAGTTTATTCATACGCGTTACCACGGATTTCCCGAAATCAGTCAAGCCACCATGGGTACGAGCATCATCGTAAGAAGAGTCGCAGATTGCATTGTCCTTTGAATGCGTCAGAGTGATATAACGAACGCCGCGATTGAAGAAGTGGTCAACATTTTCTAGCTTCGACTCAAGTGCCGCACCGTTTTCAATTCCGAGTGCCAATCCAACTTTACCACTCCCCAAAACGGCACGCGTTTGAGTCGTCGACGTCACCATCTGGAACTTATCGGGCGCATCCGATGCGAGACTTTCAACCATGTCGATGAGCCCGTCTGCGACCTTTTTGGCCCCGCCATCCTTCTGATACTTGGCGGGCACATAAATCGACATAAAAGGAACATCGAGCCCCCCTTCACGTGCTCGTACAAAATCAAAGTCACCCTTTTCAGTTCGGTTCGTTACATCCTCAGTCAGCGCGCCGGTCGGATCTCGACCAGCCTCAAGCCGATACGGGAGATCGATATGGCCATCCACAATCAGAAACTTTTGAGCCAACTCCTTGGCCCTCTCTGCTAAGCCAAGCTCAGACGAATCAGGGTCTCTTGCTTCCACACCTGGTCCAAGAGCTGGCACTCCAGGCTCAGAGGACTGACTTGCAGCACAACCAAAGGTCAGGGCTAGACTGATAGATAAACCGACTAAACGCATCTAGGCTCTCCATTGCATTAGATTCGAGTCGCTCTATGACAGAAGCCCTGCCGGACGAGCAAGCCTAGCCGGTGGTTCGACCTCTCAGTCCGCATGAATATGAAGCTAAACCTTATCTACTTACCAGTTATTATTGAGCTTTATAAAAGTCGCATCGGGGAGATTAACCGAGAGCCGATAATGACCAGACGAATTGCCACAGCTGCGATGCTCACACTCGTGTCGAGTAATTCGTTGGTTGAACTGCGGTCGGTTAAAACTGGCGTATTCCAGGATTCTAGAGCTATATAAATCGGAGAGTTCCTCACTTTGGACAATAGAGATTAAGAGTCGTATTTGCCGCCCCTTAAATTGGCATCGAGACATTTATGATCACATCCCGAAATTTGAGTTTCATCGATTGGACCTTGCGCGACATCGCGCCCTCCCCGCCTAGTCAAGAAGTCCTACGCTACTTTGCTCTGGTTCGCTGGTTCGCTCTAATTACCGTTGGGGCACCGATTCAACTTTGGTTTATACCAACTTTCGCCGAGCGCTCGTATCAGCCAGATGTCATGGCAACTATTGAGACCGTATTTTGGGTCATTTACGCGTTTTATGCGACATTTAACGGTCTGCTGACGAGTGTAGCGTATGGAGACTTCGGAGAGCGCGAAGCGACGCTCGCCAATATTGCAAACACTGGATGTATCATCACTGAATGCGCAGTGATCAACCTGACCGGTTACTCAGTCGGCTCTCTTGCACTTCTTCAACCAACCCTGGGGATTATGCCCCTGGTCTTCTATCGAGTATTTCTAGGCTATCGAATCGCGGTCATTGGTTTTCTTGCGATTTTCGGTACCTTCAATTTCATCGGTGCATTGGAGATTATGCACCTAGTCCCAATTTCTCCGGCCTTTGAAGCTGCGAGTAACCACCCATATTACAGCCGCCCAATCCTTGGTTGGGGACAGATTTGGTTGGCGACCTCTCAAGGTTTTCTCTTCTTTACGCTCATTAACTTTATCACCAACCAACGCGGTCACCTGCATCGGTACATCACCGAGTATGTACTCCTACGCTATCTCCCCGAGTCCATGGTGAAGCGGGCAGCCGCAGGCGAGCTTTCGTTAGAAGGCAAACCCGAAAAGCGAGAAGTGACAATACTCTTCACTGACCTGGTTGGCTTTACCACGCTTACACGCTCCCTTGGTGCCGAAGCGACCGCAGAGATTTTAGACAAATTTCTGGGAGGCGTCGCGGATGCCGCTCATCAGCTTGGTGGTACGGTGGACAAGTTTGTAGGCGATTGCGTGATGGTCGTTTTCGGGGCCCCTGAGTCCATGACTCTCGCTCAACAAACCGACCGCGCGGTCCAGTTGGGCTTCCGGATCAATGAAGTCATTGCACGGCTTCCTCAGGAACACGGTCTATCGGCTCGCGTGGGCATCAACACGGGCGAAGCTGTCGTTGGAAATTTCGGCAGTAAAACCCGCTCGGATTATACAGTCATCGGCCATGCGGTGAATCTCGCCGCACGCTTGGAATCAGCCAGCACGCCAGGGAGGATTCTCGTTGGCCCCGAAACAGTGGTGCATTTACCTGAGCGGTGGATTCGCGAGCCCTATAAGCCGCTCTTCCTCAAAGGAATCGATGAGCCCGTGGCGGCATTTTGGGTCTATCGAAGACCTGAAGATTAACGTCCCCGTCGGCCACGTCCTTCGGTAACCACACTGTACGTCAAGAAGTACTTCGAGAAATCCTCCATCGTAATCTTGAATATACCGTCATCCTTACCGTCCGAACGTCCGTGATAATCAGGCTCAGATTGTCCCCAAGGATTTCGCAATAAGAGATAGGGTTCCTCTGTATTTTCATCGTAACCAGCACCTAGGACCGCGTAGTTGTGGTTCGCGTAAAGCCGGATACCATCGTAGCGGTCCTTATCGCTATACGTGCCCGCACTTGCGGGAAGCCCAGAGTTTACCGCCGCTGATATCGTCTCGAAGATATCATCGAGCGATCGAGCTTCCTCGACCTGATGCATCATATAGGGTTCACCGGTGAACGCCCGAATCACATCTCCAGCTTTCCCTCCTTGGCCGATGGCCTCATAGGATCCCCCTTTGTATTCGGCATAGGCTTTTTCCAAGATCATCGGCCATAGCTCACCGGTTGAGCTGTGCGTATAGATAGGCTCACCATCCTCACCGACGAACAAATTCGAGTCCACCGTCACAGTGACTGGCTCTGGGCGGTATTTCCCCTCATAGAGCGTCACCTCAAATTGACCATTAGGCAGCACCTGAATCGCGTCCTGAATCGCTTCGGGGCGATAGTGCGCGAGTAAAGAGATCCCACATGCGAAATAACAGTTGTTAATCTTACCCTGCAGGACATCCTCTGCCGCCACCCCATTCACAAAAAGTGGCCCTTCAACCGAGTGAACCTCAACCAAGGCGTCATTAACATCGTCGACATGCTCGGCGGTCGGTTCGAGCATCGGTAGGTCGACATCCATTAAATCCATTTCCGCCTCATTGAGGGGAGGAGCAACCCGACTCCAAGCATCTTTACCCTCATTTCTCAAATAGACATTCACCTGACCGTCAGGACGTTCTAAGTGTAGTTCGAGGGTATCGCCTTTTCGACTCTTGAGCGGCGCATCGAAGTGCCCTTGCGCGTCCGCTTCAACCATAACGTCTTGCGTTCCACGCGATAAGTTACGCACCTCGATACGGGTTCCAGGTTTGGTATTTCCCTCAATGTGCTTGGCATCAAAGTGCTCTACATTAAGCTTCGGTGCTGGTGGCGTATTGATTCTTGGCATTGGTCCTCCCTCGAGAGAATCTTACCAAAGGCGCGACTCCTAGAATATGAAGACAAAGCGACTTCATCTCCTTACACGAAGTCATCACCCAGATTGGTGACTGAGCGCTCACAGAACGCTTACTCGATAACAATCTCCTGCGGCGGTAATGTCCTAAATCGCGCATCCACGACATCCACGAGTTCATAAAAGTCATCGTAAAATCGCTGGCTTTTCTCGCCGCTGGCAAAGTTGGTCCAGAAATGGCCCGTATTACAGACGCCGCTTGGGCATCGACCGTTTGGCGCAATCAGGATAAACTTCCCCCACTGAGCTTTCAGGCCTTCACCGGACTCAGCCATAGCTGACTGCGTGAAAATCGAGAACGCAAATTGGTCTGTATGGCGCTGCCCTTGACCGTGAAGAAAGAAGACAACCGGGTAACGCTTATCGGCATTCTCGGGCTCGTGATACCACGGCGGTAATATGTAGGAGAACTGCTGCTCAAGCTCTAAAGTCTGGCTTTCATAGGTGTCCGAGCCGAAATAGCGATCATCCCCCAAGGGTGTCGGCTCTAATTCACGGTCAGCGTGGGGCCAGACATTTTGCGCAATCGCAAATGCGCTAACGATTCTCGTCACGGCTTGGTCATATGTCCCAACATGATTTCCATCACCCTGAGCAATCTCGTAATTCGATGCATTGACATCGCCATACCGAACGTAAGCATATTTACTCAATACATCGAAGTTCGGGTCTAGATAATCAAAATTCTCGCCCTTCGCCAAAGCATCAAAGTCTTGGAAACTCTTCGCCCGATCTGCTCCCACAAGCCCCTGAAGTTCTCCGAAGAAACGATTGGATTGAATTGCGGTATTGAGAAAATCGCGAATACCCGCATCCATATAAATCGTGAGCCGTTCGAGTTCATCACGGTCCATATTCTCAAGCAACGCATGCGGGTCAAACTGCTCTGCGTGTTCCCATCCAGGAGCACGCTCAAATATCCCCGTGCCTTCCCCAAAGTCGCCGGTACCAGCTACACCATCAATACCCAAATCGAGATAAGACTCCCCATCATCATGCCAATAGTTGCCTTCGGTACCAGTCGGATTATGAAATGGGTCGTAGTTATCACCAGCGGGGTCGGGATTTGTGATGGGGTCATATCCTTCTTCGAGGTCACTTGGGATGCCATCGCTTCCAAAGTCATCATAGCGTTCCGAAGAGTTGTGGATAACGGGCTCCCCATAGTCTCTCCGGCCATTCTCATTGATATCAACGGACAAAAACATACCCTGAGATCTGTCTCGAGCTGTTTCAGGCGTTAAACGAGCCCATACTGTTTCCTCACTCTGATCCGGATCACTGTGATGACCGTCGCAGAATGTAATGACAGGGTACTTACCTTCCGGATTGTACTCGGCATTAAAGAAATTATGATTGACGATCGGGTTTGCACACCGCTCAGAATGCGACATCGACAACCACTCTTTCGTCACACCAGGTGCCGCCCAAACGACCTCGGTATTGAGCTCGTAGAGGGGACTTCCGTAAGCTTTGAGAATATCATCGATTGAGCGGACCAGAGAATGGCGACCGTAGCTCGCACCTCGCCCGCCCTCTAAGCCACGCCACCAATGGTGATAGTCGCTGACGTATTCCCACATTGGCTGTGCGGAAGGCTCCAACCACTCCATCGGGACGACGGTGCGCTCAGGCTTGAGATTCTGCAGCGACCGTTCTGTGTGCAGACCACAGAATGCTACCTCACTGTCTAAATCATGTCCCTCTGCGTGTAATGTCTCCAAATATTCGAGCGAGCAAAAACCGCCCATCCAACCCCTTCGGATCATACGAGCAAAGCCTTGAAGGTCCACGAGTGGCGCACCCAAAATACCTACGAAGTCCCAGCGTTCTGGCTGACTCAGCCCAATTTGCGCAGCGGCTCCGCCACCCATACTGACTCCGGCAATCGACTTGTTTGTAACGTAGCGAATCTTCGGCTCATTTTGCTCAGGCATCTCAGCACCACAGCCCACAAGAATACTCAGGGCTGTGCAATAAACAGCTACTCGATAAATCATGATTTCCCCACCCTATGCGTAAGTGTATTCGGCGTGACTACACTACCCCACGACCCTAGGAGACAGAGCGGATACCGTAAAGGCCATTGGACCTAAAATTCGGGACCAATCAGAGTTTTAAATCGACGAGAGAGTAGAGAAAATAGTGTTCTCGAAACGAAACCCAAGAGTCAGATGACCTCTAAGACTCTGAAATCACTATAGAAGAAGGTACGATCTCGAGTAAAAAGCTCTTGTCCGAGAGATCGATGCTCGTCTAATTTCAACTTGCAAGTAGAGCCGGGACCACGTTCGTTGAGATGGTTCCAAAACGCGATTCTGCCGCCTCTGACCATGTTCTCCGACAAAACGGCAAGGAAGTGGTCGGTTGCTTCAATCGAGAGATATTCGAAGAGGTCCGATAAATTCATCTTCGAGTATGGCTTCTCGCCACGGGCTACGATGGCATCGAGCGACTCTTCTACTACCTCAAAACGGTCAATTCTCTGAACCAATGTCTCGTAGATTTGCGGACGCAAATAGAATGGTCCTTGCGACAGCGATTCATAGCGTCCGAAAAAGAGATAGTGGAGATAGAAATTATCGGCGATCGGTACCTCGGTACATACATGGCGAAACCGGCGGAAAAAGAAGCCACCAATATCGTGAGCATCAACGTATTTGTATTGGGCAATATCGCGTCCATGTTTC
>JAYYQC010000186.1:0-2250 GCA_036128675.1 Myxococcota bacterium
TGGAAGATTTACAACCATTCTTTAAGGAGAATTAAGTGGAGAATACTCAAAAAGTACCAGTGACCATTCTCACTGGATTTCTAGGCTCAGGAAAGACAACCCTTCTCAATCGCATTTTGAGCGAGGAGCACGGAAAGCGCATTGCCGTCATCGAAAATGAATACGGAGAGGTAGGCATCGACCAAGCGCTCGTCATCAACGCCGACGAAGAGATCTTCGAGATGTCAAATGGTTGCATTTGTTGCACCGTACGCGGTGACCTGATTCGGGTCCTGGGTAATCTCATGAAACGCCGCGATAAATTCGACTATGTACTGGTTGAGACGACCGGTTTGGCCGACCCTGGACCGGTTGCCCAAACCTTCTTCATGGACGACGAGCTGCGGGAAGAGTTTACGCTTGATGGTATTGTAACGCTGGTGGACGCAGCGCACATCGAGCAGCAGCTCGGTCGAAGCGACGAGAGCACTGAGCAAATCGCATTTGCTGATGTACTGGTCCTTAATAAGACCGACCTCGTTGAATCCGAAAAGCTTGACGCCCTTGAAGCGCGGCTTCGCGAAATGAACAAGATGACTCGGATTGTGCGAAGTGAGCGCGCGAAGGTACCGGTTGAGACAGTTCTGAATCTTGCCGCTTTTGATCTCGACCAGGTCTTGGAGCGCCGCCCAAGCTTCTTGGAACCAGAGTATCCTTTTGAGTGGACGGGTGTCTACTCTCTCGAGGCGGGGCGTTATGCGGTTAGTCTCGCTGAAGGTCCTGATCCTACGATGTCACTCGCAGTTATGGCTGATCAGGGCACCGACGATGAGGGATTACGAGCTGGGGCTGAGTGGTGTGTTCGGCGGTATGCTGATCCGGCGGAGCCAATCGGACCTGGGTCCACGCTCCCAATGGGTACTCATGTGAATCTACAGCTGCAAGAGCCCGGTCGTAAGTCGTTCTTTCTTGAGGTCGACGCACCGGTCAAGGTCGGACTCTATGGGCAGCACACCGCTGAAGAATTCGATCTCAAAGTGATTAACGCAGAGAGTGAGCAAGAAGTATCATTTGACGTAGACCGTACCTGGGTAGCGCAGCATGAGCACGATGATGAAGTCGGCTCATTTGCTATCGAACGGGACGGTGACCTTGATCCTGAACTTTTCAATGGTTGGCTTGGTCAACTTCTCAGGGAAAAAGGCATCGACCTATTTAGAATGAAGGGTTTTCTGAGCCTTCTGGGAGAGCCTCGACGCTATGTGTTCCAAGGGGTTCACATGCTCTTTGACGCACAGCCAGATCAACCATGGGGTGATAAGCCCCGCCGCAATCAGGTTGTCTTCATTGGTCGTAATCTGGACGAGAAGAGCATCACCGATGGGTTCGACGCATGTCTGAAAGGATGACGAAAGATCCCAAAGGGATTCTCAAAAAGGGTTGGTCGGCGACTGTTGACGATTATGCGATTGCGGGTGAATGGGCCTGTCGAGGAGATATTTTTGTGGTTGGTGATGCCGCAGGCGGTGTCTTTGGGTTGAATGGTAAATCGGGCGATAGGCTCTGGTCAAAGACCGATGCCCATAAAGATGGTCTCCTATGTATGGCGGTGAGTCCAAATGGGAGCCTGATAGCGACGGGTGGACAAGATGGCCGATGTCTCATCCTGCAGGCCAAGAGTGGCGAAATTTGCCATGTCCTGGAAATCGGTAAATCCTGGGTAGAGCATCTTGCATGGTCATCGGATGGAAATTCCCTTGCCATTGCAAGTGGGCGTCGTGTCTATGTTTATGGATCCGATGGTGTCGCTAAATGGGAGACCGAGGACCATCCAAGTACCGTCAGTGCAGTTGTCTGGTCGGGCTCTGAGGAATTAGCGACGGCGTGCTATGGCCGGGTATCATTCTTTGATGGTGCATCGAGCGCACTTCGGCAAAAACTTGAATGGAAAGGCTCTCTCGTTTCGATGGTCCTGAGTCCGGATGGCGACATTGTTGCTTGTGGTAGCCAGGATAACTCAGTGCACTTTTGGCGACGCTCGTCCGGGCAGGACTCCATGATGTCTGGGTACCGGGGTAAACCATCGGCGCTCGCCTTTGATTCAAGCGGCATGCTGCTCGCGACAAGTGGGGGTGAGTCAGCGACGGTATGGTGTTTTGAGGGGGAGGGCCCGGAGGGAACAACGCCCGGCGTGCTTGACCTTCATGTTGAGTCCATTACATCGCTGACATTTGCCAACACCGGGCGTAAGCTCGCCTCGGGTGCGAGAGA
>JAYYQC010000187.1:0-12399 GCA_036128675.1 Myxococcota bacterium
GACGGCAGAGCTTGGCAGTCCGCACGTGGTGCACCCAAGACCAACACGCCGTTCTCACCACTGAGTGTCCAAGTCGCGTTGTTATCGGCTGCTGCAAGGCTCAGTGCCGCCTGAGACGCGCTACCGAGCGTCACCTGACAATCGGCACAGTCTCGGTCTGCGGGGCAATCGGTTGCATTGACGACTCGAATCATCTCAGTTTGCGTCGCACCTACTGCGCCGCTACCCATTACAACCGCGTTGCCGTTATTCCACTGACAGATACCAGCGGTGCAGCTTCCCTGGACCGGACCCAGCGTGCCATCAATCAGGACCTGAACCTGCTTGGTGATTGGGCTTGGCTCAGGATCGACCGGGTCAACCGTATCGGTCGGGTCTGGCATCATGCCCTCCACCGCGAGGTCGAGCAGGAGCGTGTCGTCGTAGGCACCGCGAATCGGTGTCTGCATGGTGACACCGTGCCAGCCACCCCGGCTCGGTCGTACGCGAACGGTTCCTTCCCAGGCTTGGCTGCCACCGCAGCTCTCATCCGAGGTCAAAGTAAGCGACGAAACCGAACCGACAAGTTCCCACTCTGCGTCAACCGTATCGATGAGCAAGGAAGGCGCGAGCTCGGTGCCATTACCAAGGGTCACTGAGCAGAGCGTGCAAGGGTCCTGGCCCTGGAGCAATCGACACTCAGTGTCGTTTTCTAGGACGACTGAGAACTCGGTCCACTCATCGGCCTCTGCGGTACCCATGCGAATGGAGCCATCTGGGTTTTCGCAGCCCTCAGCGTCACAGTGCACATCCACTTCGTGGCGTTCTGCGATTTTCCAGGTCAACGAAGAGCTCGCATCGTAGCTAGGGGTCGCACGAACGCGGGCTGCAGCTTCGCTGCCGTCGTTGGCAATCACCAAGAGACGGGCCGAGGCGTCCGCTGGGAGAAAGGCTTGGAAGGGGATACCAAATACCAAACTCCCGCGGACGGGCAGTGTGATGGGCAAAGCCAGGGGGAGGTGCGCACCGGAAGCATCTCGCTCCCATCGCACCGGCTCGAGCCAATCACCACCTGCGGTTAGATCTGAATCAAAGCGTGTCGTCTTAATCTCAATCGGAGCCTGGCCCATATTCTCGATGGCGAACCAAGCGATCTGCGTGTCTTGGGCAATCACGGTGCCGAGCTGAACTTCGGGCTCATCACCGACGCTGGCAAAGCTCTGAGGTACCCCACCCCACACGGATAACTCCATATTACCTTCGAGGCGAAGGAGACCCTTCTCAGCACAGGCCTGAAGTAAAAGCGTTACAAGAACCAAGGTGGAGGCGCGCATCATCTTACTCATCGATTTCCCCTTTCATCAGAGCCGAAGACAGCAGGTTGTCAGCTGAATTGCTGACAGAGACATGCTGCGCTCTAGGGAAATATCTGACAAGTAGGACTCGGGCTTACCCGGTATGCCGGGGAGGCATAGCTACTCTTGGGTTGAATACCAATCCTCGTGCGGGGTGGCGATGCCACAGGCTGAGCAGCCCGTTTTCTCCCAAACTCTACCACAATCCGGGCACTTACCGCGGGTATCGAAGGTATTCCAGCGGTGCCCACAGGTGCAAACCCAGATGGCTTTGGTGCTCGGACGATGGCCACACTCAGGGCAAGCAACGCCGGCGATCCTCTCTGCTTCCTGTGGATTGAGCTCAGAATCGAATTGTTCGCGGATGAAGGTATGCAATAGAGAGATACGTTCGACGCTCTTGAGCTCGGCGGGACAGACGAAATACACGTCCAGCTCGGGCCCCTCACCCAGTGTTGGCTCTTCGAGAAGGAGTCGGTGCGAGTCACCGAGAAACGAAGGCAGCGCGCCAATGCCCAGGGTGTTGAGAATCGCCTCACGGATGCCGGTCAGCGAGTTCACCACGACCGATTGATGGCTCGCCAGTCCGGCACGCTTCACTGCACCGCGCAGCCATTTGCCCCCTTGGTTGGCCCAGCCGGTCGACGACTCCGGAGGCACGACACAGACATGGGCGTAATCGCGCCGTGAGATCTCCCCACGCATATGCCGGTAGCCATCGGAAACGTAGGCTTTCCATCGAAATGTCCCAAGATGCGCCTGGAAGAGGTCTGAGTCGCTAAGCTCGCCGATACGAATCGCAACATCGGCTTCACGCTGGCGCAAGTCCACGATGCGGTCTGTGAGCTGGAAATCCAGCTGAATGCGCGAGTGGCGAAAGACAAAGGACTTCATCTTCGGCAAGAGCCAAGAATTGCCCAGTGCTTCCGAGACGCTCACTTTGATATAGCCTTCAGCGCTCTCTTGGCTGTCTTTGATCTCTTCGGCCGACTCGACCACGACCCGGTCCATCCGAAGCGCGGCGCGGTGGAGGATCTCGCCTGCTTCGGTGGGCTTAAGTCCACGGGAGTGCCGATGCACAAGGGCAGTGCCCACCTGTTCTTCAAGCTGCGCAAGCTGACGGCTTAGCGCCGGCTGGCCAACGCCCAGAGAGCGGGCTGCAGCAGTGAGCGACCCGGCATCGCAGATCGCCTTAAAAATTCGGATACGTTCCCAGTCGAGTGCCATCGAGCGTCTCTTACTTCTTTTCTTCGGCTTTGTCGTCCTCAGACGCTGTGCCGTAATCAACCGTCCGACGCCAATTAAGAATGCCCAAGCAGGCTTTCTTACTATGAACCTGGTACTTCACATTTTCTAATAAGCAGCGTCGGGACATCAGGGTCGGACAGCGGACATCGCACCACGAACGGTCGACACCAATTGCGTCAATGCTCAGAGACGTGCCACAGCCATTCCAGGGTGCGGTCTCACCCGGACGGAGTCCCCAGCCCCCGCAATCCCACTGGTCGAGGTCCTGGCCACACTTCACAACGTAGAGACGTCGATTGCCGTTATTCTTCAGTTTCACGAAAAGGCGACTACCGGACTTACAGCTTCGGTCTCCCTCGTTGCGCGTCTCAAGTACTTCGACCAGCGAACCTTTGCGCCGTCGATCATCACCCCAACCCCAACAACCGCAATCGGCTATCTTCAGCTTAATCTCGCGAAGCGCCGCTGTTACTTCGCCGTCGTCCATCTGGTCGATCTCAGCACTTCCACCGAGGGTCTCGGCTGGAAATGTAAAGAACCACACGAAGACGATACTCAATGCGGTCATAAGCTGTGTTCTGCCTAGCATAGGGACATTAAACCACGTCTTTATCTCGGGTGCCAACGACTCGTCATCGCCTCCGGATCATCTGACGGGTCCGCTGAATCCGTATTCAGTTTTTCCTATGCGTGCGCCACGTACGTGAATGGTCATTCAATTGTCAAATTCACGAAATAACTACCTCTGACTACACAGTGCGTCTTGCATCCTGTGGGTCCCATCCTGAGAATCGCGGGCAATCACCAAGGAGTAAGCTGCTATGGCTACATTTCAAAATATATTCTCACAGCGCAACGCCCACCCCGAGGCACGTGATACCAAGCGTGCGTGGATCAGCGACCCTCACCTCAATAAAGGAAGCGCGTTCACCAAAGCAGAAAGAGAATACCTCGGGATTGCCGATACGATGGATACGCAGTTCGAGACACTCGGCGAGCAAGTCCTCCGAACCCTCAAAGACCTCCGGGCTATCGACAACCGCTTAGAGCAGTACCGCTTTCTTCGCGACCTTCAGGAAGATAACAGCACCCTCTTCTGGGCCTTGGCTCAAGCACACACCGCAGAGGTCCTTCCTTTAATTTATACGCCGACGGTTGGGCATGCGATCGAGGCTCAATGTGAAATCGGGATCCCGGCTCAAGGTCTGATTATTCGCCGCAGTGATCTCTCCAACCTCGATGCGCTCTTCGGCAGATACCGAGAACACGGCATCGCACTTGGTGTGGTTACCGATGGCTCCGCAGTGCTTGGCCTCGGTGACCAGGGCGTCGGCGGACTCGCCATCTCAGTTGGAAAACTGAACCTCTACAGCACCGCAGCGGGTATTCCACCCCGTCGAACGCTTCCGATTGTGTTGGATTTCGGCACCGATAATCTCAAATTACGACGTTCACCAACCTACGCAGGTGCCCGCCATCCTCGCCAGCATCCGGCCCGTGCGCGCGCCCAGGTGCGAGCAGTCGTCGAAGCATTTAAACGCACATTTCCCACCGCCCTCCTCCAGTTTGAAGATTTCGGTAAGGAAGCTGCTTTTCATGTACTGAAGGACCACCAAACAAATCTCCCCTGCTTCAACGACGATATCCAAGGAACCGGGGCAATGGCCCTGGCCGGCTTCCTTAGAGCGCTCGACGTCAAGAAGAGTAGCCTCAGCCGTGAGCGGGTACTCGTCGTCGGCGCGGGCGCCGGTGGGATTGGCGTCGCGTCGCTCTTACGACAGGTGCTCGCAACCTCGAACCATCACACGACAAGTCATCCCAACCTGGTGGTGGTCGACAGCCAAGGTATCATCACCAAGAGTCGCCCACTTCCCTCCTACAAAGAGCCCTTCGCACTTTGCGATAATCTTTTGAGAGACCATCAGCTCAACCCAAGTGCTGCGCTCTCAGAGATCATCAAGGTCTTCGGGATCACCGCGGTCGTAGGCTTAAGTGGACAGCCCGGTATTTTCGATGAAGCCGTGGTCGACGCACTCCTGGACAACACCGAGCGCCCGGTCGTGTTCGCGCTCTCCAACCCAAGTGAGCTCTGCGAGGCGGACCCTTCGGTTGTCTTACATCGCTCCAAAGGTAAGGCACTGATTGCAACCGGTAGTCCGTTCTCGGCGGTTGAGGTCGAAGGGGCTCTCCACGAAGTTCCTCAGGGCAACAACGCGTTTATCTTTCCCGGCTTAGGCTTGGGAGCGCTGGCTGCTGGCGTCGAGACCATTCCAGAGAGTCTGGTCCTTCGAGCGGCCCAAGCACTGGCGACTTATACATCGCATGTCGGCGAGGGTGAGGCGCTCTTCCCTCCAACCTCCGAGCTTATGGCCGTCGCCGAGGTTGTCGCGCTTGAGGTGATGACCGCGGCCTGGGAGCAGCAGCTCACAACCCGAAACCTAGAGAGTGCCGAAGACCGCGAGCGCGCACTTAATGCCATCAGTAAGCGGCCTCACTATACGCAGATCTTTCAGCATTCGGCCGAACGGCCCTTCGCTTAGGCGGGCTCGCTGTGCCCTAGGGCTTTATCAGGCGCGATGACATCGCGGACTTGGGCCTTAAGCACCTTGATCTCGGGTATGGAGTGCCCCTTTTCGCGGGTCCATACCCGCGTATTCCCAGCCCACACCTCAAACGTCCCGGGCTTATCCGGCACCAGCGCACACTCCGCGACGTCGTCCGAAAAGGTCTGCAAGAGCTCTTGTGCGAGCCAAGCAGCCCGGGCCAACCAGCCACATTGAGGACAATAATGCACCCGAAGCTTGGGCCTGCTCTCTTGGTCTTTGCTATCCATACACCTTTGGCTATAACCCGGGGCCACTGCAGTGCAAGTGCCGCGTTGAGGCACCCAATAGGAAGGAAATATCGATGACCGAGCCGCGTCGTACCTCACGTTCTGTTCATCCCTTGGGCCCGCGGGTCCTCGTCGAGCTGATCCCCGACGATAATCTTCACGAATCGGGCCTCTACCTCCCCGAAGGAGCCAAAGAGAGGAACTCCCAAGCACACTACGGAACCGTCATCGAGGTGGCTCGCGCCGACACCGAGGAACATAAGCTCGAAGGCGACAACGTCTCTGGCGTGCCGCTGAACTCCAAAGTTCTCTTCCCGAAGAATGAAGGCATCACCATCCCTTGGAACGACCAGCTTCGCCTGGTCGAGGTCAAAGCGATCCTCGCAACCGTGGACGAAATCGCACTGGACGAGACCCACTAAGAGAAAACCACGCTGGGCTGCCCCTCCCGACTTGCGTTTCTCGCGTAACGTCGCACACTAGAGGTGCTGGAGGTAACCCATGTTTTTCAAGAAATCAGCCGAATTGCCAACGACCGCGACTGCCTTGGGTGGGCGCGACACCCCAATGCCAGTCGAGTTCGCCCACGCCATTTTCAACCGCGACCTCCGCGCCCCGGACCCCGAGGGCTTTGAGCGTCTCTACGTCGGGATGGGATGTTTTTGGGGAGCCGAGCGCAAGTTCTGGCAGCTCGATGGCGTCTACCTCACTGCGGTAGGCTACCAGGCGGGCATCACTCCAAACCCGACCTACCGCGAGGTCTGCACCGGGATGACGGGTCATAATGAGACGGTCTTGATTGTCTATGACCCAAGCAAGGTCGACCGCGCCACCATCCTCAAGACCTTCTGGGAAAGCCACGACCCAACCCAGGGGATGCGCCAAGGCAATGACCACGGCACGCAGTACCGTTCTGGGATTTATACCACCAGCGAGGAGCAGAAAGCCGAGGCCATCGCCTCCAAAGAAGCCTTTGGGGCTCAGCTCAAAGAGGCTGGCTTTGGTGCCATCACCACCGAGATCCTCAGCGCACCTGAGTTCTTCTATGCCGAGGACTATCATCAGCAATACTTGCATAAGAATCCTGGCGGCTATTGTGGTCTTGGTGGGACGGGCGTTAGCTGCCCTATTGGCCTCTTTTCAAAGCAGGAAAAGTATTCGGAGGACGGCTGAGGTGCCGGTGAACTGAAGCGGCTGTGCCTAACCTAGAAGCACCATGAACTGGTTAAACCGCTACAAAGCACTCTTCGACGCGGAGCCCGAGACCTTCGATATCGATGAGGCGTTGGAGCGGCTGCGGTGCAACCGCTGTGATGGACCTCTGAGCGCAACCCTGGTTCCTCTCAACGACGAAGAAGAAGTATGGGACTTTGAATGCAAGGATGCGCGCTGCGAAAGTCATCTGGGGCACTGACTAAGCCCCGCGGCTACCATCACGCATTCATTGAGAATCTGTCGAGACGCACATCCACGGGCGTCACCATCCACAGCCCTCACTTGAAACTATCAGCCCGAGGCCACATTTAGAGTTATGACGGTGATCCAACCCACCTTCTACGTTGAAAAACAACGCTTTAGTCTGTACATCGTGAGAGGGTTGATAAAGAATCCGTCCAGTTCGTGACCCCAATAAAGAAAAGTAAAATGGCTGAATTTACCTTTTTTTCGCGCATGCGTTCCCAAATGCTCCGTTTTGGTGTGGCACTTATCGCGCTGACCGCGCTGCCTCTCCACGCAACCGCCCAGACCCCTCTCTCTTTGTCGGACGCGGTCAAGCAAGCACTCGAACACCATGAGGATGCCGCGATTGCACTCATTCGACTCAAGCAAGCTGAGGCCCGCGAGCGTCAGGTCCTGGCCCGACTCTTTCCTCAGCTTCAAGCGCGCGCATCTGTGGTTTATCTCCCCGCCTCGAAAAGCGAGTTCGCCGACCTCGGCACCATCGAATCCGAGAGCAAGACCATTACCAGTGGGGCCGCGGACCTCTCGGTTGACCTGGTCAATCTCAGCGCCCTGGCCGATTATCTCTCTGCACCAGACCGGACTGAGGCCCAAAAACTTGAAACCCAAGAGACCCGTCGTCGTCTGGCCTTTGCCGTGGCTCGGCAATTCCTCACGGTGCTTGCGACCGAGCAGGTCAGAGAAGCCGCTGCCAAGCGGCTCGAAGTTTCCGGACTCACCGTCGAGCAAGCCGAACAACGCCTCAATGCCGGGGTTGGACGCCCCAGCGATGTGACGCGCGCCCAGCTTGAGCAAGCTTCGGCTGAGTCCACCCAGATTTCCTCTAGCCGCGATGTCACCCTTGAGAGCTTGAGCCTCGGACAGCTCCTCGTTTTACGCGAGGCCCTCCCCGCGCTCGATGCTCCAAAGCAATCGCTGATTGACTTCGATTGGAAATCCCAGGCCCTCAAAGATGAGGCCCTTGAGAGCCGTCTTGATTTACGACAGGCCAAGCTCATCATCGAGACCACCTCCATGGCGATCCGACAAAACCTCGCTGGCTACCTTCCCACGATCAGCGCTGGTGCGAGCGTCTCAAAAAGCGATGACGGGGTCGTCGAGAGAGACGTCCAATGGAATGTCGGCGTCAATATGCGCTGGGAGCTCTATTCGGGAGGGTACCGCGAAGCCGAGGACGCCCGACTGGAAGCAGAAGCGCAGGCAGCGGGACTGACCGTCTATAAACTGACGCGCACGTTGGCACACTAAATCGACGTCGCCCAAAAGCGACTCGAGGCAAGCCTTGCCGAGCGCGACCAAGCCGCGGTTCAGGCTGAGCTTGCCGAGAAAAACGGTCAACAAACCGCTCAGATGTTTGAGCATGGGCTAGCAACCGCCCTTGAGCGCGTCGACGCAATCGCGAACACCTTTTCAGCCCAAGCCAGCCTGGTGGGCCGCAACCTA
Organism: Myxococcota bacterium; assembly: GCA_036128675.1. Classification (GTDB taxonomy): domain Bacteria; phylum Myxococcota; class XYA12-FULL-58-9; order XYA12-FULL-58-9; family JABJBS01; genus JAYYQC01. The sequence continues at coordinate 8,320 of JAYYQC010000187.1, forward strand.
GAGGTCCGACTCGCCGAGCTCGCTTTATTGCAAGCACTCGGGCGGTGGCCAACCGGAGGTGCGGCACCATGATTCATCTCCATAACATCAACAAATCCTATCACCTGGGCAGCGGTGAGAACGCCTCAACCATGCACGTGCTCAAGGACGTTTCGATGAGTGTCGAGACCGGTGAGATGATCTCGATTATGGGCTCGTCCGGTTCTGGGAAGTCGACGCTCCTCAATATCCTAGGCCTGTTGGATGCCTTTGATTCAGGTGACTACACGCTGGCAGGCGAGAGCATGGCGAATCTCACCGCAACCCACGCCGCAGGTCTACGCAACCGACATATTGGCTTTATCTTTCAGTCGTTTAATCTCTTGCCCTTCAAGACTGCGCTCGAGAACGTCGCCCTACCCCTTTATTACCAGGGCATCCCGCGCAAAGAGCGTCTTAAATTGGCACTCGAAAACCTGGAGAAGGTTGGACTCGCTCCTTGGGCCGAGCATCGCCCCACCCAGCTCTCCGGCGGTCAACAACAGCGGGTTGCAATCGCGCGCGCGCTGGCCGCGAAGCCCAATGTACTCCTGGCCGACGAGCCAACCGGCGCTCTCGATACCGAGACATCCTATCAGGTCATGGACCTGCTCACCGGTCTCAATCAGGAAGGACTCACCATTGTGGTGGTAACCCATGAATCGGACATCGCCGAAATGACGCAGCGAACCGTTCGGCTCCGAGATGGGAAGGTCATTTCAGACGCGACACCTTCGACCCCAACATCTCAAGCGACGGCGAATCGATGAATATCCTCGATACCCTTCAGGAAGTGTGGACCACACTGAGCGCACATCCGCTGCGCACCATGCTGACCGCGTTAAGCGTGGCCTGGGGTATCTTTATGCTGGTGATCTTATTGGCGGCTGGCGACGGTCTCAGCAAGGGAGCGACACATCAGTTTCGCGATGATGCGGTGAACTCGCTGTGGATTTACGGTGGTACTACCCAAAAGCCATTTGACGGACACCCGGTGAATCGCAAAATCGTCCTCAACAACGATGACTATGATTTACTCTCGCGGGAAATCGAAGGCATCGAGCATATCACCTCGCGGTTCTACTTTAACTATCGTTCGATGCAGATCAGTCACGGCGACCGCCGCGGGGCCTTCGATATCCGAGCATCCCATCCCGACCATCAATTTATCGAGATGAGCAATATCACTGAAGGACGCTTTCTCAACGACCTCGACATTCGAGATGCGCGAAAGGTCGCTGTGATTGGGGTCGATGTCGTCAAGCCACTCTTTGGTGACGAAGATCCCATGGGTAAGACCATCGTCTTGGCTGGGACCCACTACACCGTCGTTGGCATTTTCAGTGATGATGGCGGCGCACGTGAGCAGCGTAAAATCTACGTTCCGATCAGTACCGCTCAGCTCTTATCGGGCGGAACCTCCGACGTTCGGCAGATCATGTTCACATTGGATGAAGAACGTCAGTCTCAAAGCGATCTGGTCGACGCTGCCGTGCGTAAAAGCTTAGCAGCCAACCACAGCTTCTCGCCCGATGACCGCTCCGCACTCCGCATCAGAGACAATATGGAAGAATATGAGCGCATCGAGAGCCTCTTCACCGGGATCCGCCTCTTTATTTGGCTGGTTGGCCTCGGCACCCTTGCAGCCGGTCTCTTGGGCGTCAGCAATATCATGCTGATCTCGGTCAAAGAGCGCACCAAGGAAATCGGCCTACGCAAAGCACTCGGTGCCACCCCTCGCAGTGTCATCATGCTGGTTGTCGAGGAGGCCCTCCTCATCACGGGATTTTCAGGGTTGCTCGGACTCAGCGCAGCAATGGGATTGGTCCACATCATCAGTGAATATGTTCCACCGAGCGACTATTTCCGAGATCCGAGTGTTGATTTTGGTACCGTTCTGGCTGCAACCCTTGTCCTAATCTTAGCTGGCGTAATCTCCGGCCTGGTGCCTGCGTACCGCGCGGCTCAGGTCAGTCCAGTTGTGGCATTGCGGGATGAATAAGCCATGAAGCATTTTGATAAAGACCGCTTTGAGGAAATCCTTCAAGTCCTCAGTCAAAACAAGCTAAGGACCTTCTTAACCGCTTGTGGCGTATTCTGGGGCGTTTTTATGCTGATCTCAATGTTGGGCTTCGGCAACGGCATCCAGAAAGGCGTGAACGACTCAATGGGTGGCATTGCGACCAACGCGATGTGGGTTTGGGGCGAAACCACGACGAAGCCCTACAATGGCTTTCAGCCAGGCCGCGACATCACCTTCTACAACGAAGATGTCGAAGCCATCCGGTCTACAATTGAAGGTGTCCAATATGTCTGTCCTCGACATCAGCTAGGAGGATGGCGCGGCGGGTCATCAGTCCGACATAACGGGAAAACGGGGAGCTTCAGCGTTTATGGCGATGTACCGGAGATGCGCTTTGTCCAGCCGCAGACACTTGTATCGGGACGGAACCTCAACCAAATGGATATCGACGAAAAGCGTAAAGTTGCCGTGATTGGTCAGGGGGTCGAAGAAGAGCTCTTCGAGGAAGGCGAATCCGCCATCGGTAAGCTCATAGCCATCCAGGAATCCTACTTTATGGTCGTTGGTGTCACCAAACCCAAGCAAGGCGGCGGAGACGCTGAGCGTTATCTCCGCAGTATCTCGCTGCCATTGACCGCGTTTCAGCTCGCTTTTAAGCAAGGTAGCCGGATCGGATGGCTTGCGGTGACCGCACGACCCGAATTTTCATCCGCGGTGATCGAAGAACGGGTCCGCAACATGCTCAAGACGCGGCATAACGTCGCACCCGACGATGACTCTGGGGTTGGCAGCTGGAACTCGGAAGAAGAATTTCGCAAAATCGAATCGCTCTTCTCGGCAATTCAGATCCTCAGCTGGTTTGTCGGTTCGATGACACTCTTGGCGGGTGTCTTGGGGGTAAGCAATATCATGCTCATTGCGGTCAAAGAGCGCACCAAAGAGATAGGTATCCGTCGAGCCCTGGGAGCAAAGCCCTCCTCCATCGTGGCGATGATTGTGCAGGAGAATGTCGCATTGACCTCGCTGGCCGGCGTGAGCGGCCTCATCGCTGGATTTGGTGCACTCTCACTCTCGAGTCCGCTTTTTAATGACCCGACCTCAATTATGAGCGCCCCTTTTGTGGAGCTCAATGTCGCAGTGTGGTCAACGGTGATCCTGATCATCCTTGGCATGATCGCCGCTATCATGCCCGCACGTGCCGCTCTCAAGATTAACCCCATTGAAGCTTTAAGAATGGAGTAGAACCCCATGAAGAATAAGGGCGTCTTACTATTCATAATCCTTTTGACGGCCGGATTTATCGGTGTTGTCGGTAACCTATACCTCGATACCATCGAGGCACCGGTCGAGGTCGAGCTCGCCAAGCCTGAGATCCGCGACATCGTGAAAAAGACCGTGGCAACTGGCAGCATCACGCCCCGTCGTGAGGTTGAGGTGAAACCTCAGATCTCTGGTATCATCGAAAAGGTTCACGTTGAGCCTGGTCAGGTCGTCAAAAAAGGCGACCTCATGGTCACCATCCGCGTCGTTCCCGATGTGGTACGGCTCAACGAAGCGGAAGCCCAGGTCCGCACCGCCAAGCTCAATGAGCGCAATGCCAAAGCCGAGTTCGAGCGCTTCAGCAAGCTCAAAGAAGTCGTCTCTGAGAGTGAGTTCGCGAAACAAGAGCTGGCTTATGAACTTCGGCAGCAAGAGCTAAGAGCGCGTCAGAGTCACCTCCAGCTGGTGCGAGAAGGTGTCGCATCTGGCTCATCCGCAGCGTCCAACCAGGTCCGAGCCACCATGGACGGAATGGTTCTCAATGTGCCCGCCAAAGAAGGTGCGTCGGTGATCGAGAGCAATGCGTTCAATGCTGGTACCACCATCGCGACCCTCGCCGATATGACCGATATGGTGTTCATCGGGTGGCTGGATGAAGGCGACGTCGGTAAAGTCAAAGAAGGCATGAGCCTAGATATCAAGGTGGGTGCGTTGGGCGAGACAAAGCTTAAGGGTGCGCTGGAACACATCGCCCCCAAGGCCAGCGACAATCAAGGAGC
>JAYYQC010000188.1:0-7535 GCA_036128675.1 Myxococcota bacterium
CGCTTTACCTGCAGTCAATGTCGTGGGGACCAATTCAATTAACGCAGTGCTTGAAGCCGCGGCAAAAGCGAAGTCGGATGTCATTATCCAGCTCTCGAATGGCGGCGCGCAATTCTACGCAGGTAAAGGGTATCCGGATTCAACCGAAGGCAAAATCCTCGGCGCTGTGTCAGCGGCACAGCATGTTCATCTTCTCGCTGAGCGCTATGGCGTCTGTGTTGTTCTTCACACCGACCATGCGAATAAGAAGTTGATCCCTTGGATCGAAGCGCTCCTCGAGGAAGGTGAGAAATTTCATAAGCTTCACGGCAAGCCCCTCTTCACTTCTCACATGCTGGACCTCTCAGAGGAAACGCTCGAGGAGAATGTTGGTGAGTGTGCTCGGATTCTCGAGCGCATGGCGAAAATCGATATGAGCATCGAGATTGAGCTCGGCGTGACCGGTGGCGAAGAAGACGGTGTCGGACATGATATCGATGAATCTGCCGACAATGCGCACCTTTACACGCAGCCCGAGGACGTTCTTTATGCATACGAAAAGCTCAGCAAGCTTGGGCATTTCTCCATCGCTGCGTCCTTCGGTAATGTCCACGGTGTTTATAAGCCAGGTAACGTGAAGCTTCGCCCAGAGATCTTGAAGAATTCACAGGCGTTGATTCAGTCAAAGTTCAATACCGAGAACAATCCCCTAGACCTCGTGTTTCACGGCGGCTCGGGTTCTGAGAAATCGAAGATCACCGAAGCGGTCGGATACGGCGTCTTCAAGATGAATATCGACACCGATACTCAGTTCGCATTTGCGAAAGAGGTTGGAACCTATGTCGAAGCGACACCTAAGGCATTCAAGCATCAGATCGACCCTGATGATGGCAAGCCTTACAAGAAGGTCTACGACCCTCGAACGTTCATGCGCGCCGGTGAGTCTGGCATGGTTGAGCGCCTTCAAGAGGCTTTCGCTGACCTTGGTGCGGTGGGTAAGTCAGTCGCTGCGAACTGAGCGTGATCGTTCCTATACCCACATGTAGGATAAAGTAGACAAAGCACTTGCATCCCCACATGATGCGTGGCAAGCGGGCCTCGAGGTTGGAGGACCTCATCCCAATTGACCGACGTTGAAGAAGCCCGTGAGCTTCTCAGAAAGAAGTGGTGGATCATGAGCAAGCGTGAAAAAACAGTCCTCGTTGTTTGGGTAAGTGCATTCGTCTTGGCACCTGTTGCAGCACGAGCCGCAGCACTCCTCAGCTAATGCACCTAGGCTAGAGCAGCCATATAGCTCGACGTTAGACGCGAATTTGTGGAGGGATCGGGGTGCGCGCCCCGGAGGGTCTCTCCCGATTCGACGTTTCGATCGTACTCTTCTCCATCCTCACCGTTTTTGCCGTGACCTCACTCTCTCCATGGGCTACCCGTGTTTCATCGGAGGGCTCCATGAGACGAGAATTGGCGATTGAATTTTCCCGCGTAACTGAAGCCGCAGCACTTGCTGGATACAAGTGGTTGGGCCGAGGTGATAAGGACCGCGCAGACGCGGCGGCCGTTGAGGCAATGCGCGTCTTTCTCAACGGAATTGCCATTAAAGGCGAGATCGTGATCGGTGAGGGGGAGATTGACGACGCACCGATGCTCTACATCGGAGAGAACGTTGGAACGGGCGATGGAGACGCAGTCGACATCGCGGTTGACCCAATCGAAGGTACCCGAATGACCGCGATGGGCCAGGCGAACGCAATCTCGGTACTCGCTGTCGCAGAAGCTGGGGCATTCTTAAAAGCCCCGGATATGTACATGGAAAAGCTCGTCGTTGGACCTGGTGCGAAGGGCGTGATCGACCTCGCTGACCCACTCGAAGAAAACCTACGGCGTGTCTCGCAGCGATTGGGTAAGCCGCTTGGCGAGCTGACCGTCATTATTCTCGCGAAGCCAAGGCACGATGAAGTCATCGCGCGGATGCAGAAGCTGGGCGCGAAGGTTTTTGCAATTCCGGACGGGGATGTTGCAGCTTCTATCCTGACTGCAATGCCGGATAGTGAAGTCGATGTCATGTATGGCGTTGGCGGCGCACCCGAAGGAGTTATCTCGGCCGGTGTGATTCGAGCTCTGGATGGTGATATGCACGGCCGTCTTGTTTTGCGTTCGGATGTAAAAGGGAAAAATGACGCCAATGATGCTCACTCTGAGCTTGAGCAGAAACGCTGTGAGGAGATGGGCGTGAAGCCAGGTGTGCTCTTGACGCTCAACGATATGGCTCGGTCGGACAATATCATCTTCTCGGCAACTGGGATCACAAAAGGAGACCTCCTGCACGGGATCCGCCGAACAGGTGATATTGCCACAACAGAGACACTCCTAATCCGAGGTAAGTCGCGTACGATTCGTCGCATTCAATCGACGCACTACCTACAGCGCAAGGATGATGTCCTTAAGAAACTGATTCTCTAGAGGTAGGTTGTTAATGATTGTATCGTTTGCAGGCACCGTGGACTCCATCAGTGAGGATGGATTCGTGGTCTTCGTTGGGAAGCCGGGCGGCTACAAGTTACCGGCGGAGCCCGAGGACATCGCGCTCGTCATACGGAAAGCTTTCCGGGCCGGGGCGACGCTTGAGATTCAATACGACGACCACGACCAGTCCATCTTTGATGCAAAGCTTGCTTAAGAGGCTTGTGCGCTGAGCTGATTAAGCTCCTCTTCTAAACCGTTAATCTCTTCCATCGCATCGGCGTATTCCGCAATCTTGTCGTTACGTTGAAGGTTGGCAGCCTCCTCGTATTTTTTCTTAATTGTCTTCTGTAATTTAGCGACCGGATCGCTTTTGAATAGTCCGAACATCAGGTTACCTCCGTAACCTGACGCTAAGCACGCCGACTGTCCTGTGCAAGGTCTCTACGCAGCTTCGTGTGATGGAGCTGGTTCAGGCGGTTTTGGCTCTTTCTTCGCAGAGAGGCTCGGTGAAGTGTAGTGCTCGGGAAATTTCGCCATCGTCGGATGGTAGTAGCCGGCGAGGTTTTGGATAATATCTTCGAGAGGGGTATCCGGTGAGATGACGTTGCCAAACGCTGTCCGTCTCTTCCCATAATCCAAGATAGACGGAACAATTGGCACACCGGCTTCTTGGGCGATGTAATAAAAGCCCGTTTTCCAGGACTTTGAGCGGTAGCGCGTGCCTTCAGGTGCGACCAAAAGGATGAAGTCTTCTCCGCTCTGCATCATCTCGCTGAGCTCTCGAACAAGGGCACCGGGTTTACGTCGGTCTACAGGAAGCCCACCCATTGCTCTAAAGAAGCGTCCACTGAATGCACCTTTGAAAAGTGTATGCTTTCCAAGCCAGTAGAGCTTTGGAAGCTTGAAATACCATTTGTGCAACATGAAGAAAACGAAATCCCAGTTCGACGTATGTGGCACCGCCAACATGACGCACTTACGCGCAGGTGGCTGCTGCATCTCTGTAGACCAGCCGGCAAATTTAAGGGCAATCCCTGCGATAGTGTGTAGCATATAAAACCTCGCTCCACGGCAAGTCTGAACGAGGATGGGAGAATCGGCAACCTATTGGCTCAATGATGACCGTTCTATGACAATTCCCTCGAAAAAATGACGTGGTTGATCTCTGCAAAATTGTCAGAGGTAAAAATTAAACTGTTTGAATCTTGTGGTAACTGAAATAATGTTCAGTATCTTATTGAGGTTCTTATGGAAGCAAAGTTAAAAGACGCATCGGTTTTTTATGACGGTCAGGGAAGTGAGGGACTTAAGGATTTAAAGGAAAGGCTCCGAGCTGAGCCCGCTGAATTAAAGTCTCGGCAGCGGGGGCAATCTCTCTTAGCAACTGGGCTTGCCTCACTTGATCATGCGCTTGGAGGCGGCTTTCCCGCTGGTTCTCTGGTTGAGCTTGTGGGCAGACAATCGTCGGGGGTTACATCTCTCGCGTCCAGTCTGGCAGCTTCGGTGACCAGTCTTGGTGGCCAAGTTGCTTGGATTGACCCTCATAATACTTTGGATCCGCAGAGCCTCTTTGAAGTGGGTATCAATGCCCATCAATTTTTATGGATTCGCCCCCATCAAAATTATCTCAAGTACGCTTTGAAAGCGGCCGATACGATTCTTGATGGCGGTGGTTTTGATTTAGTTGTTGTTGACCTTTTGGCTCGCAGGTCGACTTCTAAAAATCTGCCTTTAAGCACTTGGATGAGGCTGGCGAAGCGTCTTGAACACCGTAATACAACCTGTGTTGTTCTGAGAAATTACCCCGGGGTTTCATCTGCCCAATATCGGTTACGCTTTCTTGGAGGGACATTTTCAGGGGCTACCGTCGAGCTACAAAAGGCTCAGCGGAAAGCGGTCTACTCTGAGCCTGTGTCGTTACCTTTTGCGCCACCTTTCGATTGAAGCAAATGACTGGGCGTATTCAATTTACCGAAGAGACGAAAGTAGGTTGCTTGTGGGCACCACGCTTTCAGTTGAATTCTTATGAACGAACCCTCGGTTATCACGAGCGCTCCTCTCAGATTGCATTGATTAAGAATGAACCGGTGGAAGCAACAAAACGCTTAGTCGCCGTTTCGAGCGAACTTGAGTGCTTAGGTATCCGCAAAGGAATGACAGTGGCACAAGCAAGAGCACTTGTACCAACTATCGATATCCGTCCTCAGCAATGTGTAAGTGAGCGCGCAGGGGCCGATGCTTTACGTGACTTGGTTTTCTCATGTTCTCCAAATGTCGAGGTTGGACGTCAAAATGAGGAAGGCTTGTTTTGGTTTGACCTATCGGGGTTAGAGCTTCTACACCCAAACCTTTTGGAGTTAAAATCTCACCTTGAGTCATCCGCGCGACGCCTAGGTTTTGAAGCAGTCTTAGGGATATCCCGAAGTCGTATGTGGAGTCGTTTAGCTGCTTTCATCGCTTATCAAGGTAAGCATAGTGGTATTGTGAATGATGTGGCGGGACGTACTATTCTCCAGAGCCTGCCGATTGATGTCCTAGACCTTCCAAAGAAGCTGGAAGTTACTTTTAGTCGTCTTGGTATTCGCGCACTCTCTGATCTTATTTCGCTACCCAAGGCAGATCTTGCTAAACGCCTATCCAAAGCAGAGATGGCACTTGTACGTCGCTCGTTGGGGGCATCCGATATCTTGCGAAGTGAGCGAGAAGAAGAGCGCTTCATCGAGACGCTTCATTTGGATGAGCCGGTCTGGGATTTAAGAATTCTCATGCATTATCTCGGTGAACTGATGGACCGTTTGGCTGAGCGGCTTACTTTAAGGGGTTTCTATGCCGCGGCTCATCGGCTTGAACTCGATTATGAAAGTGTGGGCGCGTATCAGTCACTCATCGAGTTATCTACACCATCTCGAGATTTGAGACTCTGGCGTGAGCTTGTACTTCTCAGGTTAGAATCCGAAAGACCACAAGCACCGATTCAGTCGGTGGTTTGGGAATGCTTGCCTGCAGCACGAACCAAAGAACAGCTCAACCTTTTCGAGAAATCGCATTCACTAAACGAAAACCTCGAATTACTTGTGACCAAGTTAGAGCGAACATGTGCTGCGAATGGTGTAGGAAGAATCGAAGGCGCGAACTCTTATCTTCAAGATTCTGCTCGACAGGTTCCCATTTCGCAAACAATTAAAACTCAACATCCTTATAAGCCTCTCTGGGTTGCTGGGATCCCTCGGGTATTAAAGCGGCTTCGTCCACCGGAAGCGGTTGAGGTTGATTGGTTAGAGGGACGGCTCTCCTTTATAAAAGGAGAAGGCTTTTGTGGGCGGGTGAAGGATGTGTTTGGTCCATTTCGTCGGTGTGGTGAGTGGTGGCGGGATGATGTGGAAATCGGCTTTGAGCCCGAAGAGGGTGAGGCGAGAGAACGCGGCTTTTATTGGGACCTTTATGACCTAGAATTGAATGATGGCACGTGCTTGCGTTTACTTCATCGTATCAGGGGAGGGCGTTGCTTTGTCATTGGATTTTATGACTGAGTTGTCCGGCGCGCCATTTGTTAATGGCGCCAGTCGAGTCTCTCCAAGGGCCAACGTTATAAATTCTGATGCGTCTATCTTTGCGTCTTGTAGTGCGAGGCTTAATGCTTGAGGAGGCGCGAGCGGGCTCTCCGCTGTAAGCGGAAAAGTACCCCAGTGGATGCCTAGCGACCATCGCGACTTAATATCCCGGTGAATGGCTACAGCCTCGCTTGGATTTACATGGGCTGCTTTCATAAACCAGCGGGGCTCGTATGCACCTATCGGGATGAGGGCCGCATCAAATGCACCGTAGCGCTCGCCAATATCGGTAAAGAGCTTCTGGGTGTAGCCTGTATCGCCACCAAAAAATACCTTGTAGTCAGACCACTCGAACACGAAGGCTGCCCAAAGCGCGTCTCGACGATCGAAAATACCCCGTGCTGACCAGTGTTGACTAGGCGTCGCATGAATCTTTAGGCCCTTGGGTAAGTCTATGCTCTCGTGCCAGTCTAGCTCGTGGATCTTGGTGAGGCCGATACTTCGGAGGAGTTCACCATTTTTTAGAGGGACGACGTAGGTCACCTGCGGGCCCAAGGCCTCCAGTGTTGGAAGGTCGAGGTGGTCGTAGTGATTGTGAGAGATGACGACAATATCGATGGGTGGGAGGTCTTCGAGCTGGATGCCGGGTTCAGTGTATCGTTTTGGCCCTGCGAAGCTCACCGGTGACGCTCGGTCGGAAAACATTGGATCCGTGAGAATAGAGAGGCCTCGATACTGAATGAGAAAGGTGGAATGACCGACCCAGGTAAACTGTGGCTGGTCCTCAATGGGGGTGTTAATGCGGGTGAACTCAGGCTTAGCCCGTGGAACTTGAGCAGCTTCGCCCATGGGATTGACCCACTCCGTGTCGCCGCCGAACCGCATTTTAAAGACTTCGGTCAGTCCCTTGTCGATGGTTACATAGAGGTTTCTGAAGCCTTTATCTGTATGGTGATAGGGCCGCTTTTCCGATGGTTCAGACATGGTGGTACACCCCACAAAGATTGCGAGTACACTCATTAGGATGATGTACTTCGGGGAGGATTGAGCCATAGCCGCTCTAGTATGGCGCTTTGATTGTACATGACAAGGCTTAGGCTCGGTGAAATCGCTTCGCGCAGCGGGAAGTCTATGGTAATCAATTGCGACGAAGAGGAGGAGTAATGCGACTTTTAGCATTTTTAATGACGATGAGTTTTGCTGGTTTCGCGTATGCGGGGCCCAAAGTTGAAGTGACGACTTCTAAAGGTGCATTCGTGATCGAACTGGCACCAGATAAAGCCCCGAAGACGGTTGAAAACTTTTTAGCCTACGTCGACGCCGGATTTTATTCTGGGACCATCTTTCACCGTGTGATTCGAATGTTCATGGTTCAAGGTGGCGGTATGGATGCGACTCTCAAGAAGAAGAAGACGATCCGCCCTCCGGTAGAATTGGAGGTCAATCGCGGCTTATCGAACCTACGTGGAACGGTTGCAATGGCTCGAACGTCGAATCCAAACAGCGCAACGAGCCAGTTCTTCGTAAACGTTGTGGACAATA
>JAYYQC010000189.1:0-3160 GCA_036128675.1 Myxococcota bacterium
CAATCCGAACGGCTCTAGCCCGATTTCCCCAACGAAATAAATACATTCAAAAGTCCTTTCTCAAAACGCAACATGTACCGGCTATGGGTTGCTCGGACAGCAATCAACCATCGTGTTTACGTATGACAATATTGATTGTCGAAAGCGCTATTCGTGTGACCCACCTCACAATCTGCTTCAATTCCTACCCTTCGGTGTGGCTGAAAATGCCGTGCTTAGCGGCATCCAGGCCAAAATCAGAGTGAGGGGTAGCATTAGGACACGCATGGCGTTCCTCCTTGGGGTATAAATCTAGGGGTTTTCTTAAGTCGTCAGTGCGGAGTGCGGGCCCTTACCAGCCCTCGGGACTCCACGGATAGGGAGGGTCATCAGGCTTACTGAGACCATCGCAATTGTCAGGCGCGCATAAATAGATGGCTTCTGCGGACTCGAGACCATCGGCGATGGCCTGCAGCTCTTCAAAGGGTCCATCATTGGCCCAAAGATGAAGCCAGCCGCCCACCCGCTTTAATGAAGTTACCTGAGAGAAGTCGTCCAAAGAGGTTGCCCAAATATCAAGATGACCACCCACCTCCTCGAGGCTGCTGAGGTCAAGCACGTAATCGAAGCGTGAGCTTGAACTATTGCCTGCATCACCATCGAGCTGAAAATGCCGCCCGACTCGCCGCAGGCTGGGAAGCTCAAGATGGTACGGATGGTCGAGACGGATACTGCCCGTCACCTCTTCAAGCTTTGGCAAGATGAGCTGGGTGGAGTTGCCATGGTGCTCGTCTTGGAAAAATGAGCCATCCAAAAGCTTAAGCTCAGGCATCGAAACAGTGTAAACGCATGGATAATCGTCGCAGGCCATATTGATGAAGAACGCACCTTCAAGCGTCTCAAGGGCAGGAAACTCCCATTTGCAAACCTCTGAAGACGCGCCAAGATAAATCGCGGTATGCCATCCGGTGGGATTCAGCGTGTAATCCGTAAGGTTACGCATGTGCTTTAACTTTTGAAAGCCGCTCACTTGGCAAGCACCCGGAAAGTTGCCACCGAGGTACTCAAGCGCATTAAAACCCTCAATGTCTTGAAACATGATATCGATGCCACGACGGCTACCAATCAGGCCATACACTTCAGGTAAGAGACGACCCACGCTGCGAAGCGACGGAAATGCATCGGCCGGAAGCGTCGTAGACATCATCGAGAAGAACGTCTTCTCATCGGTTATCGAGAGGTCAACCTCTTCGAGGTTATCAAAGATGCGGTAATCAAGGTCGAGTCCTTGCTCTCTACCTTCGCGGCTTCGTCCCAATCCGAGATTGCCGGCAACTGTTGTGCAGCCCGCAAGCATACCAAGGTCGGTGTCTTTGCCTCGGATGATTGTACCGTCGAAGAGCTCGACAATCACATCGCTCTGATAAAGCTCGACATCACCACGAATCACCCCATCGGCATCGCAGACCGGTGTGCGGCCATCCCATACGTTGCCATCAAGCGAGTCGCCGCAGCCGCTCAGGGTAAAAAGCAGGCCAGTGAATGTGAGAAGTCGGGCCAGTGTCGCCTGAGCAGACCATGTAGAGGGAGCACGCATGGCTCCAAGCTTAGCAAAGATTGACATAGAGCCAATGGTGCACACGTCGTGCCAAACGCAGGCATCAAGGATTTCAGTCACTTGCACCCCAAGCCGAGGTGTCGAAAGTGACGAAACGCACGGCTTCGACATGTCGAGTCCACTCAGCCTATCCGTAAGTGGTTGAATTTTTGAGCTTATATTTTTGGCATCCCACTTGCTGTGACCGGGCTGAACCCCAACCCGATCTTAGGAGTCTACGATGGACCGCTTAAAAACTATGCTCATTGGCCTCGCAATCTTTGGTGGCGTGAAATACTGCAACGCCGCCGATACCCGTGCCGACCTTGAATCCCATCTCATCGAAATCTGTGAATCAAACCGCAACTGCGAAGGTGTGGTCGACAGCCACTTCGATACCTGCTTTGATCTCAGCTACAGCTTCGGGTCAAAGCGTCGCGGCTCCAAGGTCAATGCGGAGAAGCTGGTTGGCTGCTTAAACCGCAAAGCGGGCTTTGAGTATTTTGGGACTTGATCCCAGAGGCCTGAGTCACCACTAATCTGTAAAGGCGGGGTTCTACTCCGCCGTTGCGTAAAACCCGCCGAGGCACATCTCATCTTCGGTGACTTAAGCTCTTCGCCTAGGAACTAAAAATGACAACGCCTCACGACACACACTACCAAGCCCCCGATGGTCCTGCGGCGTATACACTTGGCGGAATTATCGTCTTGATTGCTGGGGTTTCTTTCTTTGCACTCGTCTATCAAGCACTCGCACGCTTCGATGCCCAGCCCTATTCGAGTGTGGCCATCACATTGTTGGTCTTGGTCGTCTTCAGCCGGATCTTTCGCAGCTTTTGGCTGGGCTTCAAAACAGGCAGGTGCGCCATCGAGCTGGATACCTACGGCATCAACTTCTCAAAAGATGGCCAAAACATATTCATCGCATTCGCGGACGAAGATGCTGCATTTACCCCAGGTCTTCAGGGTAAAGAGATCTTCAATAAGACACACCGATTTCGGCTTCCCAACGGACATAAGATCCTCAGACAACTGGAGCGAGATCACCCCGAGACCTTCCCACTCAAGCGTGTACCGTCTCCCGTCTTCATCACTTTTTTAGAGAGCTGGGGCATCTGGATTTACTTCGCATGGTTCTGGGGCATGCCGGCTTTTATTTAGCCGGCGCGCTCTGGGAGGTCCTTCTATCTCTCTGGGGACTCAGTAAGTTTTAAGGATTTGAAGCACAATCAGGTGCCGCGATGGCATCGATTCGGGTGAGCCATTTGGCCTTGCCCTCGTGACGTAGAGAGGACAGATGGATGCAAGAATGGGCCTTGGTTGAGCATAGTAAGACACGAACCGACCCGGTGGTGTCTCTACGCCTCAAGGTTAGCATCACCCAATCGTTCAGCAAGCCTCGTTCATCATCGGTAGCCCGCTTGGTTTATGTGCTGCAACCACAGGCATCACTTGGGCACTGGGCTTTGCGCCCTTGAACCGTCCGATGGCTTTCGCGGGCACAATCATATTGGCGAGCTCGTCCATCGCGAACGCGTCTTCCGTCTGGAAATACATCCCTACCGACCGAGGCTTCGCACCTAC
>JAYYQC010000190.1:0-5385 GCA_036128675.1 Myxococcota bacterium
CTTTTCACGCTTCCCAGAGTCCCAACCGGCATAAACACCGGTGTTTGAATTTCTTGGGTCCTGGTCTTCACAACACCTCGTCTCGCACGGGTATGAGCGTCTAATTTTTTCAATTCGAACATCGTCCGTTACTCACTTTCAGGGCGCTCAAGAAACATGGCGTCACCGTATGAGAAGAGCCGAAAGTTCGACGCAATTGCTTGATTGTATGCGGATAACACTCGGTCTCTTCCTGCGAACGCACTTACCATCATAAGTAATGTCGTGCGAGGTTGATGAAAATTAGTGATCATAGCATCGACCAACTGAAATTCG
The DNA here is from genome assembly GCA_036128675.1 of Myxococcota bacterium. Classification (GTDB taxonomy): domain Bacteria; phylum Myxococcota; class XYA12-FULL-58-9; order XYA12-FULL-58-9; family JABJBS01; genus JAYYQC01. Next base: position 316 of record JAYYQC010000190.1, read on the forward strand.
TAGCCTGGATAAATGAAGAGGTTCGTATCACCGATTTTCAGGTCAGTTGTGGCGAACGATTCTAGAGCTCTCACCGCGGTGGTACCTACCGCGACAACCCGTCCGCCGCTGGCCTTCGCTTTTGCAATCTTCTTAATCGTTTCCTCTGGAATCTCGTAACGCTCATGATGCATAGAATGCTGACGAACATCCTCGGCATTCTCGCGACGAACTGGCAAGAATGTCCCCGAACCGACGTGTAAAACTAATGGCGCACTTTCTATTCCAGCGCTGGCCAGTTCAAGTAAATGCGCTTCGGTAAAATGCAGCGATGCTGTCGGGGCCGCCACCGCACCAATCTCTTTCGCGAACACTGGCTGGTAACGAATGTCATCCGCCGCGGTAGCATCGCGTTGAATGTACGGAGGTAATGGTAGCGCCCCAAACCTTGGAAAGAATTCTTCAGCAGGCAAAGGGAGTCTGATTTCTACAAACATCCCCTGACGACCTCCTACCTTCAAGCGATACTCACCACACTCAAGTTCTGCTCCCTCTTTTAGAGCCTTCGCCGGCCGAGCGAGAGAAAGCCACGTAGACGTCCCATCGGGATGTACCTCGAGACTGCGCTCAAAGAGAAGTTCAACGCGCCCACCAGTTGCACGCTTCGCCTCCACTCGGGCCTTAAGCACTTTCGTGGTGTTGAGAAGCAAGAGGTCACCTGACCGCAGATATTTTTTTAGGTCGCCAAACTGGGTTTCTTCCGTTCTCCCATTCTGCAAAAGCGCTAGGAGTCTCGACGCACCACGAGGATAAATTGGCTCCTGCGCGACCAGTTCATCTGGATAACTAAAGTCAAAGTCACCGAGGGCTATAGGAGAATCACTCATGGTCTACTCAAAAAAAAAGGGGCACCAATGCGCCCCTTTTATAGAATTTCATTATCGCCGAGCCTTGGATTTAAGCTTCAGCTGCCGCTTCCGGTTCTGCTTCCGGTGCTGGCTGACCTTTGTCTACGAATTCAATCAGAGACATTAGGCCATTGTCACCCTTACGGTGACCAAGCTTAAGGACGCGTGTGTAACCACCAGGTCGCTCAGCAAACCGAGGTCCCAATTCATCGAAGAGTTTCTTCAACAAATCGCGGTCACGTACGTGAACTGACGCCATTCGGCGCGCATGAAGGTCACCACGCTTACCGAGAGTCACAAGCTTCTCGACAAACGAGCGCAAAGCTTTAGCTTTTGCATCGGTTGTTTCAATACGCTCGTGCTCGATCAGAGCAGCAGCCATGTTACGAAGGGTTGCACGCCGGTGTGGACCGGTGCGACCAAGCTTCTTAATTCCTTTTCCGTGACGCATAGTTTACTCCAAACTTGCCGACTTACTTACTCAGATTCTTCGGCGGCCAATTCTCTAGTTTCATACCGAGTGTGAGACCCATCTCGGCAAGGAGTTCTTTGATCTCCTTGAGAGACTTGCGGCCGAAGTTCTTCGTCCGAAGCATCTCTGCTTCAGTCTTCATCACTAGGTCACCAATAGACTTGATGTTCGCAGCTTGCAGACAGTTCTCTGCGCGTACGCTCAAGTCAAGTTCATCTACTGAGCGGAGAAGATTCTCATTAAGCTGAGTTTCTGCTGGTGACTCCTGTGGGAGAACCAACTCTTCTTCTTCTTCGAAGTTGATGAATACGTTTAACTGTTCCTTGAGGATCTTTGCACCCAAGGCAATCGCGTCATCTGGCGCGAGTGACTGGTCGGTCCATACCTCAAGCGTGAGCTTATCGTAATCAGTCATGTTTCCAACACGCGCATTGGTCACGTTGAACCGGACTTTACGAATAGGCGAGAAAAGCGAATCGACAGGAATCCAACCAACGGCCATGTTAGGCGCTCGGTTCTTATCCGCTGCAACATACCCACGGCCACGTCGCACCATGACCTCCATCGCAAGACGACCGCCCGGGGCGATTGTGCAGATGTGGTGGTCAGGGTTTAGAATCGTGACAGAGCCATCGGTCTGAAGGTCTGCTGCAGAAACTTTGCGCTCTTCACCATCAGCATGAACGTCAAGTCGTAGGACTCGAGGCTCACTTGAATAGGTGTTGAGCAAGACTTCCTTAAGATTCAGGATGATATCAGTGACGTCTTCAGTGATGTCTGGAATCGAAGTAAATTCGTGAGACGCATCAGCGATACGCACCGCACATACGCTGGTGCCTTCCAGTGAACTGAGCAACACACGTCGAAGAGCATTGCCGAGAGTAATACCAAAACCTCGTTCGAGGGGCTCGGCGACGAACTTCCCGTAACGGTCGCTTAAAGAATCACGATCTACAACAAGATTTCGTGGACGAATTAAATCTCTCCAGTTCGTATACATGAACTTGGGACTCCTGAATGTTTTACAGTAAACACCGCGCTTACTGTATCGAACTTTACACTCGGCGACGCTTAGGTGGGCGACATCCGTTATGAGGGATTGGGGTCACATCTTTGATCGATGTAATCTTGAAACCGCAAGCCTGCAAAGACCGGATTGCTGCTTCACGACCAGCGCCTGGTCCCTTCACCATAACTCCGAGAGAACGCATGCCATGGTCTTGCGCGGCCTGGCCTGCAACCTGTGCTGCAACCTGTGCCGCAAAAGGTGTCGACTTACGCGAACCGCGGAAACCTTGGCTACCTGAGCTGCTCCATGACACTACATTTCCCTGAGGATCAGTGATGGTGATCAGCGTGTTGTTAAATGTCGCCTGAATAAACGCCATTCCCGCAGGTATATTCTTTTTCCGAACTTTTTTCTTAGCAGTAGCCATTTACTTTATCTCCGTCCAAAGCGACGAGGACCCTTACGGGTTCGGCTGTTGGTCTTGGTGCGCTGACCGCGGCATGGTAGGCCACGACGGTGGCGCAGACCACGATAACAACCAAGCTCCATCAAGCGGTTGATATCCATTGAAACTTCGCGACGAAGGTCACCTTCTACGCGGTATTCGTTTTCAATGATATTCCGCAAGCTAGCTACCTGGCTCTCGGTCAGTTTCTCTACTCGGAGGGCTTCTTCGATGTTAGCCTTCTCGATGATCTCCAACGCTAAGGTCGGACCGATCCCGTAGATACTTCTAAGTGCAATATGAACTCGCTTCTTGCGAGGGAGGTCAACACCACTAATACGTGCCATAATGTCCTCTTACCTTCTCAGCCTTGCCGCTGCTTGTGCCGCGGGTTTTCACAAATTACGCGGAGAACACCACGTCGGCGAACTACCGTGCACTTGGGGCACATTTTCTTTACTGATGCCCGTACTTTCATGACAACTCCCGTGTCTAGGTGCCTTGTCTCGAATCAAACGCGGCAGTCAAACTTAGCCGCGAGCAGGCGCTTCTACACGCCTGATTCAAGTTGAGCAACCCTCAACTAGTAACAATTCAATTTCGTCGATCATCCAAGCTGCTCAGCTATTCGCTGAGTAACTTCGTTCATCGCTCCGACCCCATCTACCTGTTTAACCAGAGACTTTTCTCGGTAATAACCGACCAATGGAGATGTTTTTTCGTCGTACTCAGCCAAACGCTTCGCAACAACTTCTTCCTTATCGTCGTCTCGCTGGATTAACGCCTTACCAGATACATCGCAGATTCCCTCAACTTTTGGGGGAGCGAATTTCACATGGTAAGTGCGTCCGGATTCTGCGCATGAACGCCGTCCGGTTGCCCTCTCAACTAAGATATCGTTAGGTACGTCGATGTAGACCACATTATCTAACTTCAGGTCGTTCGACGTGAGCCAGTCACCCAAAGCGTCTGCTTGGGCAACGGTTCGTGGAAAGCCATCGAGAAGAAATCCGCCAGAGCAGTCAGCTTGTGACAAACGCTCGGCAACGATTTCAACCACGAGTGTATCGGGAACGAGCTCGCCTTTCGAAGTGAACTCCTTAAACCGCTTACCGAGTTCGGTCTCATTTCGGATGGCTGCGCGAATCAAGTCGCCCGTTGAGATTGCTGGGATACCATACTTTTCGCAGATGATAGGGGCCTGTGTACCTTTGCCACTCCCTGGTTTGCCCAACAGTACGAGTCTCACGATGCAACCTCCTGTCGATCTCGAATTCGAGTGTCTTCCCCTTGATCAACGAACCCATCGTATCGTCGAGTAATCAGGTGCGACTCGATCTGCCGCACCATGTCCAACGCGACCCCGACGATAATCATCAAGCTGGTACCGCCAAAGAGCATCGCGACCGTAGGTGGTACGTTATAGCTCTGCTGGAAAAATGTTGGCAGAACACAAACCGCTGACAGATAAATTGCTCCACCAAAAGTGATTCGGCTTAGTACGAAATCAATGTACTCGGCAGTTGCCTTACCTGGACGAATTCCAGGAACGGAGCCACCCGACTTCTTGAGGTTGTCCGCAACATCTGAAGGGTTAAATGTAACCGATGTGTAGAAATAGCAGAAGAAGATGATTAGAGCGACGTAGACCGTGTTGTAGAGCCAAGAGTCGAAGCTAAAGAGGTTGTTGATTTCCTCGAGAACATCACTCGTTACCAAGCTTGAGACCGTAGCAGGCAACATCAAAAGTGAAGAAGCGAAGATTGGTGGAATAACGCCAGAGACGTTCACCTTCAGCGGCAAGTGGCTCGTCTGCCCCGCCGCGACGGACTTCCCAGTCAGCCTCCGTGCATATTGAATTGGAATTCGCCGCTGTGCTTGCTCGAAGAAACAGATAGTTGCGATGACCGCGAGAAATGCCACGATGAGAATCATCGCAGGGACCGGCTCGATATTGCCAGAGGTCACTGCCTGGTACCAGTCACGGGCAGCCGCTGGCGCTTGGGCCACGATGCTTGCGAAGATGATTAGCGAGATGCCGTTACCAACACCACGTTCGGTAATCTGCTCACCTAGCCACATAACGAAAGTTGTGCCTGCGGTCAGTGTGAGAACTGTAATAAAGTAGAAGGTGACGTCTGGGTTTTCTACGATGACCATCCCGCCAATACCCTGGGCAAGATAGTTAGAGACGCCAAATCCTTGAATCACCGATAGGAGAATCGTGCCATATCGGGTGTACTGAGTGATTTTACGT
>JAYYQC010000191.1:0-10000 GCA_036128675.1 Myxococcota bacterium
CTGACTTCTAAAATATACGGTTGTCGAATTTATACTCTCGACGGAGTTATGTATGTGCCGATAAGTGACCGAAGTCGCTTATCTAATTCACGCACTCACCATATCAAACTTTGGCTTATTATTCAGTTTTCAAAGACCGTGACACCTAGTGTCTGGACCTCTTTGCCAGCGACGAGCGCCGACGAGGTGAGGCGGGTTCTACATATACGAACCGAGACCGTCAATGTTTTTTTGCTGTTGCCTCAAGACTTTTTTTCTTGGTGATCATCTTGGGTTTGTTCTTTCAATGATTCAGATCCCTCGGCTTCCTCATCACCCTTCAGAGCGGATTTGAAATCTCGCAAGCTCTGGCCAAGACCGCGGCCAAGCTGAGGCAGGCGTGAGCCTCCAAAGAGGAGGACAACGATAAATAGAATGATTCCCAGTTCCCAGGGCGAAAATCCGAACATGTGAGCTCCATGGTTGACGGTTGATGGGTTGCATAGAAACTAGATGAGGGGCGGTCAACCATTCACGCCTGCCTCGACCAAGAATCCTACATTTTACTCAAAGCCATTAACGAGCCAACTTTAAGATAACAACTCGACTAATTTAACCAAATCATCGCTTCATGGGCTGAGAGCACGTAGGCACATTCTATTGTTTCAACGGCAAGAACGCTCGCCCCAAGCCCCAAGTTTAAGATTACCGCGACTTTAGTCTCCCCTGCGAGAAGTTTTGTTCCGGTAACTCCAGCTTAAAGAGAGTTTCTAGACAATCAGACGTGAAGCTCTCAAATCCTTCAGACCAAATCGTGTCTCAATGCAAGGCGAGACTTAGAGGTATCGACGTCAAAGTTACCGCTCTACCCACCATAATGATTGGATACAAAAAGATGTCACCCATCGGCTCCATCCCGACATGATTCACTACACTGACGATATCTCAAATTGAGATTTACATCTTTTCAGAATGGTCAGCTTTGAAATTGGTTGAAGACCGCTCTTTCTGATGGGAACGCTTTCAGGTCTAGAATGCCAGTTCACGCCGTTAAGTCTGCCCCATCAAGTGTCCCAATAAGACTTTCATGTCGTCGGGTATAGGGGCCTCAAGTTTTAGTAAGTCATCGGTGCATGGGTGACGAAACTCGAGCTTCCATGCATGTAACGCGGGCCGTTCTAGCAAATGTATCTGTTCTCGGATCGACTCTTCAAGCCGCTGCGGCTGCCAGTGACTACGATAAAGTGGGTCTCCAAGGAGAGGAAAACCATTCTCAGAAAAGTGGACGCGAATTTGGTGAGTACGCCCGGTACCAAGATCGATTTCGACATCGGAGATTCCCCGCGAATTCGCCAGTCGTCGATAGCGTGTAGTAGCAGATTTACCTTGCGAACACTTTGAGGTGAACTTCAAACGGTCACTCGGATGACGCCCAAACAAAGTGTCAAATACCCCAGTCACCTGAGGAGAACCTTGAACTAAAGCGCGATAGGTTTTCTTTATCTCTCGGTTGAAAAAGGCTCGAGCCATCCTCTCCATTGACTGAGCATGCTTACATACAACGATAAGTCCCGTTGTTCCCTTATCCAGTCGATGAACAATCCCCGGACGAACTGTACCACCAATATCGCCGAGGTCTGGGCAGTGATGCATCAAAGCATTGACCAAGGTCCCTCGAGCGTGTCCCGGAGCAGGATGAACCACCATGCCCGCAGCCTTATTTAAAACAATAATATCGGAATCCTCGAAGACGACATTTAGCGGAATGTCTTCCGCCACCACTTCGAGCTTTTCTGGCTCTCTGAACTCGATCGTAACGACATCGCCACCTCTAAGGGTTTTGGACTTCGAAGCTTTTCTGGAATTCAGGAAGACAGCCCCGTCTCGAATCAATCGCTGTAGATGCGCTCGACTGATGGGAGGAACGTCTTCGTTTTGCTCAAGCCACTCCACTAAAGAGCGGTCTAGTCGCCCTCCAGCATCCTCGTCTGAAACATCAAATCGGAGTTCGAGGCTCATGGATGTCGCGATAGCCTTTACCAGCGACGGTTTACGGATGCTGCCTGTGGCCGAATAATTACATCAATGATGGCACGCTGATAATAATTTGAAGTCGCTAGAATACTTTCGTCGACACGCGACTCGTAATGAACACGACCTTCTTCGAGCTCCTCGGCCATTGCTTCGAAAAATGAATCTTCGGCAAGCGCCCGCGTAATCGCCGCATCATTGTACGCCGCGATATCAGATGCGATTGCCCGAGCGAGTCGGTTGGCCTTTTCGGGAGTAGTCAGCTTCGCCATATCACCATTACAATCACCTGTATGACTTCAAATCAAGCATACGTGGTTCGTCTAAAGTTCATCTCTTAGGTCATCGAGTTCGTGGGCTAAATTGCCGTGGTGATCAATTGACCAAACATCGGCCTGCGGGTCGGAATCCAAATCCATTACTGCGAATGCCTTAAATGAGAGTTTATCGACATAAGGAACAAATTTAGAAGGCAGACGCACCTCGCGTGAGCGCTTATCATCGGCCAGCGAAATATCTGTGAGGCTCATGTAAATCGTCTGCTGACCGTATTGCGAGGCGAAGTCCAGCTCGGCAAATCCACCATACCGCCCATTTTGCTCAAAGAACTCTACCTGGAGGGTATGCAGGCGAAGGAGTTCCTCCTCAACCGTAGAACGGGCGAACGTAATGTCCTTAGCATCCGAGCGCGTCATCAGGTGTTGGGCAAGGTAGAGTTGTGCAAGGCTTACGAACGCTCCGACCCCAATGGCCATCAGCGCCGAGCGATACCCGCTGTACGGGCGTATAGCCTTCGGCAGACCGAGGACCACATAGAGGCCAAGAAGGGCTCCGATTGGGGCTAAACCAACACCGACGATCCCAAAGAGTGTGAGCTTAAGTGCCCAGCCCCCAATATCCTTTACGACCCGGGCGGCGCGAAATGCACGCGTCCTCGAAATCTCGGCGGCACGGTCACTAGGAAAAATACCGGGTGTGATCACATCGGGAAAGACATGCTCGGTCCCACACAGACAATAACCGTAACCTTCGAGTTGCGCATCAACCACCGATACCTGAAACTGATGCCCGCACTTTAGGCAAGTCAATCGCATTTCAAGCGGTACCTCGATGCCCGTCGTAAAGCCTTAGAAACTCGGAAGACACACGGTCTCGGTCAAGTCCCAGTGCACGTGCGTACTCTTGAATGAAGCCTCGTACATAAACTCGAACCGGCAGTGAGCTGTAATCATCCGCTTCAATCGATCGAAGGTGTCGCTGATTCACCTTCGTGATTCGCTCCATATCCTCTCGGGAGAGCCCTGCAAGCTCTCGGAGGTCGGCGAGTCGAGCACCTGACAAAACGTCAAGCGACTCCGCATGCTCACTGACACGCCGAAGGATCTCAGGCTCAAGTCCGCGCTTGCGCCCCGAACTCTCAGGTGCGGGTGCGGCCTTTGTTTCTGTCGCTGGTGCGTGTTCCTTCACTTGCCTGGACACCGGCATCTTCGGTGGTTCGCTGCTGACATCAGAGACTTCCTGAGGATTTGCATCGACTGGGATTGGCTCAATGAGAGCAGAACGTTCCGCAAGCACCTGCTCGTTGCTTGGTTCGGTCTCAGGAGAAGGACGGGTTCCGATAATGTTGGTTTTCCCCGCCAGGAGCTCAGACTCAACTTCGGCAATTGGGCGAAGATGATCAGGGTTAAAGTTATCCCGAAAAGCGCGGAGTTGCTGCGACTCCCCTCTTTTACGCTGAACGGACTGTCGAGACTTCTCTTTGAGTGCCTGACCTAACGCCTCGCGCGTCGGTTGGCGAGCGGTGACGGCTCTCCGCTGGTCTTCGGGCAAGGTGGCCGCAAATGGAACAGCCTCCCCCGAATCATAACGCGACTTCAAATCCGGTCGACTCAGGATAGCGTAGGTTTTTTCCAAAAGCTGACGTTTGCCCTCGAGAGCACCTTGAGTATCTACCGAATAATGAGCCAATTCTTCGATTTCTAGGCCCTTCAAAGCCTGACGATAGGCCATATCTATTTCGGAGCGACTGGCCTGCGGCGGAATCGATAAATTTTCATATAGGGTCGTTTTAGGCTGATTCATGCGAGAGCCTCCAACATGGTTTTCTCAAGCTTACCACAAGCTTGGACAAACTCAGAATTTGGCGCATCGATCAACGTTGGTCGACGCTTTCGCACTGCTTTCCAAACCGCATCGTCGTAGGGGACTGTCCCCGCTTCAAAAACTTCTACCCCAAGATAATCGGCACAGACACCGGCCATGGACTCCGCCAGCTTGTAGTCCGCATCTTCCCGAGCTTGGGAAACAACAATCCCAATTTTCATTCCAGATAATAATCGACGTAGTTCGGCACCGACGGTGCTATCTCGATTCTCAACATCTTGGATAAGCTCAGCTGGTGTACGAAGACCTCGTTGCCCCTTTTCCTCGATCGCGGCTCGAAGAAGGGGCTTATGCTCCCAAGAACTCTCCAAATGCTTCAGACATCTATAATAAAGAGCCTTTACAAACCGATAAGCATTCTCGACCGAGGTCGGCTCTGGGATCACGCTGACGACACCAAGGTCGGCGATGAGAAAAAAGTCGAGCACGTTAAAGCTGGTACCGGAGCCTAAATCTAAAAAGGTATAATCGGCACCGGTTGAAGCAATTTGCCGCAAGAGACGTATCTTCTGTGCGTATTTCGGACTAACCGCCGACAGGGTATCAAAAGCACCGCTGATCAAGGAAACGCCCTGATAGGCAGTGGGTATCGTTACATCGTCGATATGCTCGACTCGACGCTGAAGAAGGTCCGAGAGCGATAACTCAGGGAACCCCACCCCGAGAAAAGAGTGAAGGTTCGCCCCACCTAAGTCGCCGTCGAGCAGTGTAACACTCTTTTTTGCGCGTCCCAGGCTAAGCGCGAGGTTCGTAGCCATGACCGATTTGCCGACCCCTCCCTTGCCACTTCCGAAGGCAACGACGCGCGCACCGGTACGCTCGGTTTGAACATCGGCGTCCAACATCGGATGTCGGGGAAACTGATTCTCTTCTATGTCGTTCATTACCGATCCATTTCTTATCGCGAAGCCGTCGAATAAAGGCTCTCGCGCAGAAAGTCAGCAACTAATGGAAATACTTCTTGGCGTGCGCGTTTGCCAACCAAGAGATCGACGTGACCATAGTCGGTAAGACAGCCGTTTTTCACTCCCATCTCCCGGTAATGAAGAATCGTGCTGCCAAGCGACTGTGCAAGTTTCTCAACCGCATCCACCGGAGCGATATTGTCGACAGTTCCCGAGAGGACCAGCGTCGGACACTTTACATCGTGGAGTAGCTCCTCGAACTTAAACGGGCCGTGATACGCGTCAGTCGCATTGATCCGCTCATGAAATTCCCGCAGCAACCGAACCGGAAGGTCGGAGATTCCCTCTTGCGCCATGCGCGTGAGGAGAGCCGGGTCGGTGTTTGCCCCGTTGATAACCATGCCATCGGCAAACCAGTTGCTCATCCCCGAAAAGTGACCTGCCACCCCCGCTACCTTCCGAAGTGGAAGAAGACCGATGGGTCCAGTCTCCGGTGCGACCGTCGCAATCGTCGACAGGAGTCGACGTTCACGCGGCTGAAGCTTTAATCCCTTGAGATAAGGCGTACCGACGATGACCATGCTCTGAAATGAGCCGGGATGGTGAATCTCATGCTGAAGTAGCAGCATTCCCCCCATGCTGTGCCCGAGGGCATGAAGCGGCCGACCTTCAATTTTCCCCCTGATGAAGGACAGCGCCGTCGGCAAATCTTTCGCAGCATAGTCACCGAAACCCCAGTCTTTCGGACGCGCTTCGTCGAGACAGCGGCTCAGACCCGCTCCACGAAGCTCGATCGCAAAGACATCAAAGCCATCTTGGGCAAGAGAAAGTGCGATAGAGTGCTCTTCATCCGGATGGAGGTTGATTCGATTGGTTGCAAGACCGTGCAGCATCACGACTGCACCGGGTTCGCACGAGCGGTCGCCATGCGGGCGCCAGCGGTGAACCGCGAGCTGCCAGCCATCTTCAGTTTCTACAAAAGTCGATTCAGGATGCACCGAGACGAGCGCGGACCCCGTCCTCAAAGCCAGTGCTGCCGACTCAGGACGCGCCTCCCAAGTCAGATTTGCGTATTTCACGTGTGACTCCTCCCAGCTCAAAAACCGTCCCCCCCCTTAAAGAACACGGCCCGAGCCCAAAGACATCAAGTTTCCCCTGTCGGCAACATATAAGCGATGCGAATTACTGCCAACCCGAAAGAACGAAGAAGAGATAAAAGTATTTTTGCAAATTTTTTGACGCCTTTCTTAGGTCAGGTATCTTGCTGGTAGAAGTGGTCAAGCCCCTACAGCTTAGGGCTTATGACCGCTCGTAAGAAAGGTTGTGTAAAATGGCTGAGACAAAAGTAACCGAATCAGTTCAAGTGGTTGAAAACGCGAAGCTTTCGAGCGTCGATGTGCGCGAAGACCAGCGGGTTTTGACGCGTGAAGAAGAACTCGTAGTACGCATGGCAAACGGATACGCTGCACCAGGGAGCCACCGTCTTGAGCAGCTCTCGGACATCCATCCGGAAGCCGCCGACCAAATCGAAGCTATCCAGAAGCGGGTTCTTGAGGCGTGCGGCCCACGCGATACCTCTGCGAAGCGCTCAATTATTCAAGCCCTTCGCCGTCGCTAAGGCACCAAGCGCTCACTCTCGAGCACGTTCAACCGATACATGTAAAACATGGACCTGGCCCGGGTAACCCCCGGGCTAAGTTGCGTTTTTTAGGCGCGGAGAATTCACAATGTACTCGACAAGCTTATCGGTCTCCGGGGAACGTGCGAATTTCACCCCGAAACCCGGTAACCGTGGCGAGAACTCCCACAATGAGGTCCATGAAACGCGTCCGGTAAAAACGAGAGGCTCACGTCCAAGGTCCCTGAGCTCGACTTCGATTTCAGAATCCACGGAGACCGTCGCATAGCAGTGAAAGAAACACCCCCCGGTGCCGAGGTTGAGTACGTTGCCAAGAACCCATTCGCCATCTCCGATGCGACACCTACCTCTCGCCTCCACTGGCACGCGTAAGTCCATCCGGACATTATTGACGTTCACCCAGTTTGCATCACGCTGCAATAATTTAGGAAGCGCCTCTCCAATCGCTCCTCGATTGATTGGAGAGGTAGACACGAGCATCAAAATCCCGTCGGGGCGGGCCCGGCAACGGACAATGGGCCATCCAAGATTTAAGTTTGTCAGATTAACAAGAGCTGAACTCTCAAGCGCTGACGCACTCACCATATCCACAATCAACGCACCGGGCGGACGTCGAACGCAGGAACGAAATACTTCCATGACGTTATCAAGGTACTCGACCTCGAGTTCGAAAGATGCGAGAGCCTCTTGGTAGGGAGCGACGCGGTCGCTTAATGAGAGCACGATGATACGGTCGGCCATCCATTTGCCTTTCGTCGTAGAGGCGGGGTCGTCCGAGATTGTAGGCCGGGAAGTCAGCGCGATGCCAGAACAAGCTAAAATTAGTGAAGAAAACACTCGGTGGCTCGAAGCCCCTTCTTTTCGCGCCATCGGAGGAAGGCACCAGGGTCCGCACCCACTCACCCAAGCGATTCTGCAGCAGCGCGGTCTGGAACAAGAGGACAACGCTTCGAAATTCTTGCAGAAATCCCTGAAGTTTCTCGCTGACCCGGCGAAGCTCGCCGACAGTGCCAAAGCTACCGAACGTCTCATCGAAGCGATCAATAGAGACGAATCGATTGTTGTATACGGCGATTACGATGTTGATGGCGTATGTTCGAGTGCTCTCTTGGTCGAAAATATCCGAAAATTAGGCGGACGAATTGACTACTACATCCCGGACCGACGGGTTGAGGGCTACGGGATTCACCATGAAGCTCTCGAAAAACTCTCCGAGGACCACCAGCTGCTCATCACGACCGACTGCGGTATTACAGCTGTAGATGAGCTCAACTTCGCCGCGGAGCTTGGCCTGGAAGTCATCGTCGTCGACCACCACCAGCTTGCACCGGAAATGCCGGAGGCGGTCGCATGCCTGAATCCACATCGCCCCGACTGCAGCTATCCCTTCAGTGAGCTCTGCGCGACAGGCGTCGCCTTTCTTTTGATTGCATCGCTACGACGGCGCGCTCGAGAGCTTGGTTGGTTTGAAGGACGAACTGAACCCGACCTTCGCGATTCGCTCGACCTGGTCGCCCTTGCGACTGTTGCTGACATGGTTCCTCTACAGTCCGTTAACAGGATTTTTGTCGCCAGTGGACTTGAGCAATTAAAGAAAGCCAAACGTCCGGGGCTACGCGCCTTGATGGAAGTAAGTCGGATTACGCCAGACAATATCGAGAGTAGTGATCTCGGTTTTCGGTTAGGTCCACGCATCAATGCACGCGGTCGATTGGCACACGCCGGGCTGGCGGTTGATTTAATGCTAACCAGATCCCCATCAGAAGCAGCCCAATGGGCTAGCCTTCTCGACCAGGCCAATTTGCGACGACGGGAAATTGAAGCCGATACGGTCGCATCGGCTCAAGAACAGCTGAAGACGAAAGAAGCGTTGGGGAACGCGGTCGTCGTCTACAATGAAGAATGGCATCCCGGCGTCATCGGACTCGTCGCAGCAAAGCTTGTCCGCGAATGGAATCGCCCAGCAATCGTGATTGGCGAAGGTGGAAAAGGCTCCGCGCGAAGTATCCCAAGCGTGGACGTCCACAAAGTCTTAAGCGAAGGCAAAGACCTCCTGGAAAAGTTTGGCGGACACAAAGCCGCTGCAGGGCTCACAATAGACCCAGCACAGGTGCCCGCATTTGAATCACGGGTATCGGAGGCTGTCGAAGCACAGGTTGGACAAGCACCTTACGCCTTGGAATTCACCCCCGAGCTCGAGATTGATATCAATGAAGTGGATCTCGGCTGGACCGATGCGCTTGAGGCATTGAGCCCATTTGGAATCGGCAATCCGCAGCCACTCTTCTTTGCAAAAGCTGTCCCAGTCGTCGGCGTTCGCGTTCTAAAGGATGTCCACCTAAAACTTCAGCTAGGAAGCCGTTCGTTGGACGCCATCGGCTTCGGGCTAGGTCACCACGCTGAGGGCCTCTCGTCGCATATCGATATTTTGTTTACGATCGAGCGAAATACCTTTCGAGGAAAAACAAACGTCCAACTAAAACTCGAAGCATTAAGGTCTAACGCCGACTCTTGAACTCCGACATGACCCTTTCAGGGGGCTCACGGATATCCGAAACGAGACCAAGTATCGCCATGCCTCTTAATGCTATATAGGTAAGGTCAATCTCCCACCAAGCGAAACCTTGTCGCACCGAGGCCTGATAATGGTGGTGGTTGTTGTGCCAACCTTCACCGAGCGTAATAAACGCAAGAATCGGGTTGTTTCGACTATCGTCGGTTGTCTCGTACCGTCGAGATCCCCATACATGCGACAAGCTATTGATCGTAAATGTTGCATGCCAAAGCGCAACAGTACTCAAAAAGAAACCGATGACGAGTCCAGGAAGACCAGCCAAATAATACGACGCCAGCGCTACAATAATCGCTGGAATATGATGGTACCGGTCCAGCCAAACCAGCTCTGGAAATTTCATCAACTCCTTGATTCGGTGGGCGTGGGTCTCTGAGTTATCAGAAAAGATCCATCCGACATGCGAATACCAGAACCCTCGCTGAACCGGTGAATGCACATCGTCAGGTGCATCGGAGTACTTATGATGATGCCGGTGATGTGCCGCCCACCACAAGGCGCCTCGCTGCGCCGATGACTGAGCTAAAAAGGCCATCCAGAATTGACCAAAACGCGACATCTTGAAGGTGCGATGGGAAAAGTAACGGTGGTATCCAGCCGTTACACCAAACATCCTCATCACATAGGAAATAACGCCGATTGCGATTGCCTCAGCCGTCCATTCCACAAAAAAAGCACCAACAAATGCCGCAATATGAATCAAGAAAAAGG
>JAYYQC010000192.1:0-11474 GCA_036128675.1 Myxococcota bacterium
GAATAGCTCCGGTAAGGTCGAGCTTACTACGCGGGGCATTTTCCGACACATCATATTCGAGTTCAGAGAGCTGTATACTACTCACATCAACCTCCTGGTGATGTGAGCTGTCTGCAATTTTCAATGGTTGGTGTCGGTCTTCAGACCGTCAATCTTCGTAATTGTTGTGTCAACGTTCCGTCGTAATTGGTACGAACTTATAGCCGGCGCCACGCACCGAGACGAAAAACTTAGGACTACTCGGATCTTCTTCAAAGTGCTTTCGTAAGCGCACGATGAAATTATCTACGGTTCTTGTGTTCGGGTAATTTTTTAATTTCCAAACCTTTTCGAGAAGTTCATCCCGCTTTAAGACACGCCCTGGGTTCTCGGCAAAATAACGCAGTAGATCTAATTCTAAATGCGTGAGCTGCAGCTGTTCATCACCAATAAATACTTCATAGGTGTCGAAATTAATCTTTGCCGGCCCCAACACCATCTCAAAGACTCGGTCTTGGTTAACCTGAGCTTCGCTGTCCCACTCTTGTCTTCTTAACCTTGAGCGTACCCGTGCTAAAAGCTCCGCGAGCTCAAAGGGTTTTGGGATATAGTCGTCAGCACCGGCATCCAATCCATCAACGCGGTCTGTCGCCGAAGCCTTCGCGGTGAGCATAATCACCGGAACATAAATCCCAGCACCACGGAGACGTCTACAAATAGTAAAGCCATCGGTATCGGGAAGCATAACATCCAAGATGATGACACCATAACGCTGGGCATTGAGTAAGAACTCCCCTGCCTCTCGACCGGTCTTTGCTACGTCTACCGAATAGCCTTCGAGCTCAAGGTTGAGTTTGAGCCCAGCCGCGATGTGGGCTTCATCCTCAACAATGAGTACTTTGGTTTCCGATTCTTCTGTCATTCTTCTATCTCTCCCACGTCACTCACGAAGGCCCTGGCAACTCGACCGTCATGGTCGAGCCTTGTCCCAACCCAGGACTCTCCGCCCAAACACGCCCACCAAGCGTCTTAGCCAAAGACGAAACAACGTAAAGACCGATACCGGTACCACGTCGCTGTCTTACTTCTTCGCCATGACCCCGCACGAAGCGTTCAAATATACGTTTTTTCATTTTGGGCTCGAGTCCAATCCCATTGTCCGTCACCTCAAGGCGAGCCTTGCCATTGGTATGATGCCAACAACGCACCGAAATCTTGGCATCATCACCTGAATACTTCACGGCATTATCAAGGAGGTTCATCACAATGGTCTCAATTGCCGTCGCATCGGTCAGCAAAATAAGGCCATCATCGCATTCGACCCGTATGGTCGGCTGCAGCTCGCGGTATCGCTTCTCAAGCCGCTCGGACGATTTCCGAACAAGTTCGGTGACGTCGATCGGCCGTAACTCGTAGACCCGTCTTCCGTACGCCACCCTGCTTGCCTCCAGGACATCGTCGACAAAACAAGAGAGACGGTCCACGTCATCGAGCATCATCTCGATGAGTTTTCGTTTTTGATCATCGGCCAGCTCGCGGCGCTCGATCGTCTGAAGACAAAGGTAGAGCGACGCCAATGGACTCTTGAGCTCGTGGGTCACGGAATCGACAAAGCTGTCTTGCCGACGGACCTCCGTGATTTCTCGAGCTAAGAAAACAACAAAAAGAACCAAGACCGTCGCGATGACCACGAATGACAGGATACCACTGACCAGGAGCCAAACATTGTCTGTGACCTGCGCGAGCTGCCAGTTTCGCAGGATAATCAGCGTCCAGCCGACCAGTAGAGCAATACTTAAGGCAACTGTCACCGATGCCATGACGATGGGAAGTGACAGTGATGGGACGCGTCTAGCCAAGTCTCGTACTCCTTACTTGGGGCGCCTAGCACAAGAAAAAAAACCGCGATAGTCGCATTGCGGCATAGACCCAGGACGCTAGGGGGCCGAACGCACACTCTCAGCTAAAAATACCAAGAGAGCCTTCTGTGCATGCAGACGGTTCTCCGCCTGGTCGTAGACGACGGATTGGGGACCATCAATGACCGATGCCGCGACCTCTTCGCCGCGGTGCGCCGGTAAACAGTGCATAAAAAGTGCGTCGGGTTTGGCGCGTGCCATCATCGCATCGTTCACTTCGAAGCCAGCAAAAGCCTTGAGCCGTAAGCGAGATTCGGTTTCTTGGCCCATCGAGGTCCAAACATCGGTGTACACGACATCCACCCCGTCGACCGCAGCGAAATCTTGCGTGACTTCAAGCGTTGCACCATGGCGAGCGGCAGCGCGAGCTCGGCGGGTTGCATCCTCATCGGGTTCATAACCGCTCGGCGTGATCACCTTGATCGATACCCCTGACATCAGCGAAGCGATCATCAGAGAGTGCGCGACGTTATTGCCATCGCCTACGTAAGCAACTGTCTGTCCAGGAAGCGAGCCGCGTTGTTCCTCGATGGTCTGCAGGTCTGCCAGCGCTTGGCAAGGGTGATAGAGTTCATCGAGTCCATTGATGACGGGAACATTCGAATGTTCAGCAAGCTCGCGAAGCTCCTCATGACTGTGGGTTCGTACCATGATCAGGTCGAGGTAGCGCGAGAGAACTTGAGCAGTGTCTCGCGGAAGCTCGCCCCGACCGAACTGGCTACTGGTTGCAGGGAGGAAAAGTGCGTGGCCTCCTAACTGGATCATACCAGCTTCAAACGAGACCCGTGTCCGGGTCGAGCTCTTCGAAAAAAGCATACCCAACGTCTGCCCGGATAACCGCTGCCGGAAATCTTCAGGCTTGGCTTTTAGGGCACGTGCCATCGCCAAAATCTCAGCCTGTTCTTCCCATGAAATATCATCATCGCGAATAAAGTGTCTGACCATAGTGAATGAATAGGGGCACCTCGCTGTTCAAGGCAATGACGCAGCGCATAATTTCAGGTAATATCTTGGACATCGGGCGCATTCGACCATTGCCAAAGAGCTTTTCTACATGGTACGCGCTATACATGAGTGTTTCAGTCATCAATGGCGTGGTCGATCTTATCGGCAATACACCGCTCGTGCCCCTGCGGGTGCTGACCAGCGAGCTTCCCGACAATGTCCGCGTCTACGTGAAAGCGGAATGGATGAATCCGGGGGGCTCGGTGAAGGACCGCGCCGCGCGAAGCATCGTCGAACGCGCATGGGAGCAAGGTGAGCTTAAGGCAGGTGGCGTGCTCTTGGACGCAAGCAGCGGCAACACCGGGATTGCGTACGCGATGCTGGCTGCGGCTCTTGGCTTTAAGCTCAAGCTCTGTCTTCCGGCGAACGCCAATCCCGAGCGTAAACGAACACTCATCGCCTACGGTGCCGAGCTGATCCTCACCGATCCCGCCGAGGGTTCCGACGGCGCTATCGTCGAGGCACAAAAACTATCGGCGGCAAATCCAACTTGGTTTTACGCCGACCAATACAACAACGATGCAAACTGGCAGGCCCATTACAAAACGACCGGGCCCGAGCTGGTAAAGCAGACCAACGGCAAGCTGACCCACTTTGTTGGCGGACTGGGGACCAGCGGTACCTGTATGGGCGTTGGGCGCTATCTCCGTGAGTTTTTGCCCAGCGCAGACCTCATCGCTGTTCAGCCCGACGGCCCCTTTCATGGGCTCGAAGGCATGAAGCACATGGAATCAGCCATTGTCCCTGGTATCTATGATCCAGCAGTGCCGCACGCTCAACGTGTCTGCTCCACCGAAGCGGCCTACGAGACGGTCCTGGCCATGGCTCGGCAAGAAGGCTTGCTCATCGGGATCTCTGCCGGCTCACTGGTGAAGACCGCCATTGATATCGCTCGAGAAGAAGCCGCAGCCGGGCGCGAAGCGCTGATCGTCGCACTCTGCTGCGATGGCGGTGACCGTTATCTGTCCGAACACTTCTGGGAGAACTAGACGATGCCTCTCTACGTTGATGAAAAAGCCAAGACCGACATGGAGTCCCACGCTGAGCGAACCTTTCCTGAGGAGTGCTGCGGTACGATGCTCGGTCGGGATCTCGAAGATGGGAGGCGCGAAGTGGTTGCAGTCCTCCCCATCGAGAACACCAAAGATGAAAACCGAGAACGCCGGTTTTTGATCGAGCCTCGCGCAATGCTCGAAGCAGAAAAGGAAGCAAAGCGTCGGGGCCTTGATGTCGTCGGGATCTACCACTCGCATCCCAATCACCCATCCCAAGCCAGCGAATTCGATCGTGTCCATGCGATGCCCTTTTGGTCGTACTTGATCGTCAGCTGTATGGATGGGAAGAGCGCTTCTATCCAGAGTTGGCTCCTTCGTGAGGATAGAAGCGTTTTCGATGAAGAAACGGTCCATTACACAACCGCAGTCTAAGACCCTCTTTGAGGCAAGTCTCGACAAGACACCGGAGGGACTGCCGCTCGCTGAGCGCATGCGCCCAAAGACGCTCGACGATATATCAGGCCAAGATCACCTCCTCGCCACTGGTGCGCCGCTTCGTCGACTCTTGGATAAGGGCGTCATTCCTTCGATGATCCTCTGGGGCCCTCCGGGCTGCGGTAAGACCACCACTGCCAAAGCCATTGCTCAATGTACACCGTCTCAGTTCACGACACTCAGTGCAGTCACTTCAGGTGTTGGAGATCTGAAAAAGGTCGCCAAAGAAGCTGAAGAGCTGAAGCGGTTTTCTGGCAAACGTATGATTCTCTTTGTCGACGAGTTGCATCGCTTCAACAAAGCACAACAAGACTGCCTTCTGCCCTTCGTTGAATCCGGACTGGTTACACTGATCGGTGCAACGACTGAGAACCCTAGTTTCGAGCTGAACTCAGCCTTGCTCTCTCGCTGCCGCGTGTATGTGCTTAACCGGGTTCCGCCTCAGGCTATCTCCGAAATTCTAGACAGTGCGATGACCTCAGAGCGCGGACTCAAACATTTGAGTCTCACCTTAAGTCAGGAAGCAAAGAATGCGCTTGAACACAGCTGCCACGGTGATGCTCGACACGCGCTCGGCTCACTCGAGATCAGCTCAGAGCTCGCCCATGCGGATGGCGACCAAGAAATTACCCTGAGCCACGTCGAGCGCGCCTCACAGCGCAAGCTTCTCCTCTACGATAAGAACGGAGACGAACACTTCGCGGTGGTCAGCGCCTTCATTAAGAGCATGCGCGGCAGTGATCCCGACGCGGCGGTCTACTGGCTTACCCGCATGATCGAGTCAGGCGAAGATCCGCTCTTCATCTGTCGCCGAATGGTCATCTTTGCGAGTGAGGATATCGGCAATGCCGACCCTGGCGCGATGCGGGTTGCTCTGGATGCGATGCATTCCTTTAAGTTTATTGGATTACCGGAGGGCGTTCTGCCGCTTACGCAAGCTGCGATTTATTTAGCCCTCGCCCCTAAATCCAACACCGCACTCACCAGCTACACCAAGGCCCACAAGCTTATCACCGAGACCGGGCCGTTGCCGGTTCCAAACCGTCTCAAGAATGCAACCTCCGGTCTCAATAAATCCTTAGGTCATGGCTCTGGGTACAAATACCCTCATAACTTCGATGGGAATTATGTACCTGAGTCTTATCTGCCGGATACAGTCGCGGACAAAGAGCTGGTGACGCTTTCCAGAGAAGGTGAAGAAGAAGCACTACACTTGAAGCTCGCTGAGCTTCGCGAAAGCCGGGTCAAAAAAGACTAACCATTGAGAAGCCTCTCCAAGAGTTCTATGTCGTCCCCAAATGAGAATTTTTGACTGTTGGTGCTTCCTAGAATGCCGAGCTTGTCTCGAATCGCAAGGTGGATATGGGCTGGGCTTAAATAAATGCCGTTATCGTCAAGCGCAAGCGTCTGAGAGTTTAGCTTGGATGCGGAGACCCCGTTTAGGCCGTCTTCTACGAAGGTCTGACCAACCGTACGACCACCGGTCACTCCGTAGCCCATCAGCATCATGCTTGAGACCTGCCAGTGATCTTTGCCCATTTCATCATCGTTGTTCCGGATGGTTCGCCCAAAATCGGAGCCCATCATGAATAGGGTGCGTTCATACAGGTTGAGCTCCTTCAAAATCACTGCCGCGTAGTCCACGGCCTCAAAATAGTTCTTAAGGAGAATTCGTTGGCCGTCTTCGTAGTCCCAGTGGTCTTGGTGTGTATCAAATCCCCCCAAGAACACGTTGGCGCTGGTCGTAATACCGGCCTTCATCCCTGCGACTGCCAGCTCGACGTTTTCGATGAGAGGATTATCAGCAGGTCGCGGGACTGTGAGTGCGCCGATTGTATCGAGCGCACTGGTTAAGCCAGCCATGGAGGAAGATTCTACGGCTCTGAAATTATTAAAGCGGGTCATCACCTCCGCGCGTCGAGGTAGGCGCGACTGCGATGCCATACGTGCGTGTCGCGCATCCTGCGCATCTTTAATGCGCTCCTGAATGGAGTCTGGCAAGAGCTCGGAACCCGCAGATGGACCAATGCTGGCCTTGTAGGGCTCAACCAGAGACAGGAGACGATTAGGGTCCCCGGCCCGAGTGGCTACCAAGAGGCCGGCCGTCGCATCGGAGCCACCCGAGGTCAAAAAGGACATTGCCTGCCCGATTCCGTCCACACTCGCATGAAGGGCGGCGAGGCAGGGATGCCCCTCGCGCGTGGTCCCCGACCAAGCATTGCGGCGCCCGACATCGTGGCTGACTGTCTGATTGTCGATACCGTTTATCACCAGGAGGTCATTTTGATACTTCTCAAAAAATGCTTCCCGGTTGCCAGTTCCACCTACATTATAGTCATCCTCAATGTCTGATGCGTTTTGGTCATCAGGCCAAGTGGGCTGTCTCTGCGGCGCATAGAGTAAACCACTCGCTGTCTGGCGGATGTTACTCTCTCCATAATAGGCGTAGTTGGGGTGTGCATGCGGGTCGCAGTGCAAAGTGGGATCCCAGCCGCCGCTTGCTTCGAAACAGAGCATCAGCGGTGTCGTCGAGTTACCGGGCGAGCTATGATCTGAAGCCCACGAAAAAGGTGCTGTCCCGGGCAATGCCGCACCAGCCAAGCTCAATCCCATCATCTCAAGAAATTGTCTTCGGTCCATCATCAACCTCACTCGTAAAGGAAACGGTAGTCAGAGAGTAAATACGTCATCACCGCGCTCCAGCCGCCAATGGCACCACTGGTATCGCTCACGACCTCACGTCGCCCTTCCAGGCTATCGAGTGGTGCTCCCACAAGAGTGCCTTGCTCGTTCGCAGTTAGGAAATAATCATTGCGAGCGCGGCAGCTGCTCACAACGCGAGCTAGGGCATTATTCGGAGATGCGCTTACGGAATCTTCCGCTGCGCCCTCGAAAAGCTCAAAGGTTGCCTGAAGCTCTACGTCGTCGATATCTTCACCGAGTAGACGTAGGTGAAGATATTTGATGGTCTCCTTAATCGCGTTCTCATTGGCATCGGTATCGGCGAGGGTTTCCGGTTCAACCCCGGCGAAGAGCTTTCGTTGACTCGGATCGACATAGGAGAAGTCTTGGGTCACTGAATAGCAGCCCATATGAGCGGACATGTGCCGAGCCACGTTGTGCATGACCTGGGTAACATCCGTGGAGCGCACCAAGACACCAGCGCTATCAATCCCTCCGTAGAGGATGCGGTAAGCGCGTGGACTCTCAAGAAGAGAATCGCCATCTTCACGCCGATTATCGGTCCACTTCATTCCGACTGTACTCTCAATTCGCCGACTCAGCTGCTCGGGTGTAAGTGGGTTTGCTCTACCTAAGCGTGTTAACTCGGCAACTCGAAGCGTAAGGGGATCGGTCGTAGTAATATCCTTAGCGCGGTAAAACCTCCCAAGAACAACCTCCTTCATGAGCTCCTTAAAGTCGTAATTTGACGCCTCAAAGACAGCGGCCAAGCGTTGAAGCTCTTTGACCTGCTCCAAATAAGCATAGAGCTGCGCTTCGTAATCTTCCGACGCCAGGTTGGACGGAGGATTCAATGGTATATCCCGAACCAGTGACTGGTGGGCAAGCTGCGCCATCGCGTAGGCAAATCCTGGATGGGTCCCCATCTTCTCACCGAGCCAAGTCACATCGGAATCTTCGCGCTCCTCAGGACGCTTCTCTCTATTAAAGCCCGCGGGTCGATAGCAGAGAGCTTGGTCGGCCCCGTCATCACTGCAGGTGTCCCAATTTGGGTTGACTTCTAAGAATGTTGAGTTTCGAACCCATGTTTTCAAGTTTGCTGCAACTGGATCTAAGAGCGCGTGACAAGACGAGCAGCTGATATCTTCGAGGGTAGGGTTCTCGATGAGCTCGTCGCTCAGCTTAGCCTCAAATTTGGCCAAGCCCAAGACATCGATGCCCAAGAGATGCTTGTAGATCCAACGCGACCGGGCCCGGTTGGCATTGGAATCACTGGTTGGATAGCGATGTAAGAACATGGGATGAGTCAAGATACCGGAATGAGGTATGGTCGTCGTAACTCCATTTGCCGTAAAGGAGGGTGGAGTTGAAGCAATCTTCCACTCATCCGGATCGAGGTTATTCTCAAAAGGCTGATCAGGTTCTACATTGAAAATCTTTGCGGTAAATGGATTCACCCGGAGCGTGGAGGTTGAAAGCGCCTCGTTGAGAGGTCGATCTTCCTCGATGATCTGAACGATGGTCTCAAGCGCAGACTCTACCATGCTCTCATTGGCATGCTGAAACCCCGCGAGACAAAAGGGGTCAAAGGTCCCAGGCGTATCGGTTGGGTAATCATTGACACAGCAAGTAAGACCAAATCTCCCCAAGGTGTCGGCATCACAGCAATTCCGAGAATCGGTTGCGGAGCAGAGAGGTGCAAAGTAAAAGCCGTTGGCGCTCCCAAGGTTATTGAGGGCATTGATGGCACCGTTGAATTTTCGTACATGCAAAATGTCATTAAAGGCCTCTTTGAGGCGGTCGCCAAACTCCGGTGTGGTATTGGCTAAGAAATTGGTGAGAACCGGTTCCAGTTGTGTCTGTTCGGTCCAGAGGTCAAATTGCTCAGGGCTCAGTGGTGTTCCAGTCAGGGCAAGCTTCGCGTTATTCGCTGTTTCTAAGTCACTTTCATAGCTGACGGCACCAAAGAGGTCAGGCGCACTCACTGGGCTACAGCTACGTCCATCCGCTTCAGCATCCAGCAAGGTTCCAAAGCCCCGCAGGAGCGCAAATGCCTCACTATCCGTGGTGATAATCTCTCCACCGCCATGTGAATCAAAGGGGTCCACCGGCCAGACTGCGTATTTAGGCAGCATACCATAGTCGTCCAGTGGTAATTTCTGGTCATGTAATGCCGCAAGCTCGTCATAACCAATGGTTAGAAAAGCCGGATCAGACTCAAACGGAAAAGCCATCACCGTATCGTCAAACTCACCGGTTGCAGCATCACTCTCTCGTGCTCGACCAATTGGGTTATGACACGAGCGGCAGATCTGAATGGTCGGTCCCCAGAGCCGTGTCTCAAAGTAGTCACGCGATGAGATACAGGCGCCCTCCCCGATCGTGAAAGTCGTACTGCCCGCGACGTCTTCGCCACCTAAGTCAACGAAGATTTCAATCGTAACGTCGCCCGCTTCATTGCCCAAGAGCGTAACCAAACTGCGACCATCGCTGTCGGTTGCGGGTGCCGAGAGCAGTGTGACCTTATCCGAAGGCTGTAGATCGACACCGAGGCTGACGCCCGCGATGCCGTTGCCTGATTCATCCTGAATCGCAACTTCAACTTCGACTGTCTGAAGGCCGGTGATGCTGTCATCGACAACGGTTGCGCTCACAGAAACTCGACTATCCACTGGCTCAGAGGGGTCGCTGGTATCGCTGCCCACCGATGGATCGCTGGCATCGGTGGGATCAGAGCCATCGGTCGCGTCGGTTGGATCACTGGTGTCTGTTGCATCGGCTGCATCGGATGGATCGGTGCCACCATCGCCGGGATCACACGCAATCGGTGCCAAAAAGAAGAGCATCGCAAAGAGCTTACCCATCGGAAATCTGCACATCATTCCCCTAACCTCCCCCAATTTGGCTTTGTTCACATCGACAACAAAGCAAGTGAATTAGACCCCACTGTCGAAGTCGGTTCAACCGATTCCTTGCGCTGGCGCTCACCCGCTGGTCAGAGCGCGATCAATCCAACAAAGGTAGGTAATTTACATCAGAAAACGGGAACTTAGCGGCGGTACCGTGCGCCGCCAGGTCCAGTTTATTGCGCAAGGCTAAGTGAATATGTGCCGGGCTGATGTAGACGCCACGTAACACATCGGATGTAGGCTGAAGGGTATCTGGGTCTATCATGGAAGCAGAAACACCGCGTCGACAATCATCGACCCAGGTCTGCCCGAGCGTTCGGCCACCTCGGATCCCCTGCCCCATCAACATCATACTGGTCACAGACCAGTGGTCCTTACCCATTTCTTCTGGGCTATTAATCCGGGTGCGACCAAAGTCAGAGCCCATCATAAAGACAGCACGCTCATAGAGCCCAACCGCCTTGAGCAGCTCGACTGTATAATCCTGTGCCTCGAAGAGGGTCTTGAGGCGACTGCGCTGCCCGTCATCGTAATCAAAGTGATCTTGATGCGTATCGAAACCAGTGACAACAAACTGTGCGCTGGTTGTAATGCCCGACAGCATCCCCGCGACTGCAAGATCAATCCCTTCAACCAGCCCATTATCTACGGGCCGGTGAATACTGAGAGCCGAGATTTCCTCAAGCCGAGTCCCAAGCTCGCTCATCGAGTTTTCGCCCAGCCGCAGGGCACCAAGGCGGGTTGAGACGTCCTGACGCCGAGGCAAGCGGCTTCGCGCACTTTGAGCGTTCAGACGCTGAGTCTGGGCATCTGCAATCAAGGCTTGAACCGACGGGGGCATCAGATCGTTGTACGTCTGCTGTTGTCTGATTTTGAACGGCTGCACCAAGGCAAGGAGCGTGTCGGTATCGCCGCTACGGGTAGGTGCCAAGAGGCCGGCGGTCGCATCAAACCCACCCGTTGTAATGAAGGGGACCGGCTGCGAGTGCCCGTGAATGCTGGCGGCCAGTGCTGCCAGACATGGGTGGCCTTCTCGGGTGGTTCCTGACCACGTGTTACGCGTTCCCACATCGTGACTGACCGTCTGCGCATCGATGCCATTGATCACGAGCAAGTCATTCTTATACTTCTCAAAATAGGACTGGCGAGCATCGACCGGCCCTACATTGTAATCGTCTTCAAGGTCATCGGTGTTTTGGTCGGCATTCCAATTACCATGGCGCATCGGTGCATATCTGATTCCGGTGCTCGTCTCTCGGATATCCGCGTCCCCGAAATAGGCATAGTTCTCATGCCCCTGCGGGTCGCAGTGAATCGTTGGATCCCAGCCGCCGCGCGCATTGAAACAGAAGAGCAGTGGCGTGGATGATGCGGTATCCGCAAGCGCGTCAATGCCTCGCCACGGTAAGAGACCGCTTGCTAGCCCATAACCCATCAGTTCTAAGAATTTACGTCGTTCCATCTGATGCCTCACTCGTAAAGAAATGCGT
>JAYYQC010000193.1:0-10488 GCA_036128675.1 Myxococcota bacterium
TGGGTCGCCCACCCAAGCCAAGCCACGCTCAGCGCCACGAAGGTCGCCGCACACCGTTAACCCCATCGCGAGAGAAAACTCTTCGACACGTTGAGAATACTCCTCGAATGTATGAAGCCCCAATTGCGACGCAAGAGTTTCGGCATCACCGCGAAGATTATTGAACCGGGATTTTCCGAATTTTGCGAAATGTTCGGACCATGCCAGTGCCCTTTTCGATAATACCATTCGGGTATCGAATCCGAGCATATCAATTAAACCACAGACGACGTCATTCAATAAATGACCAGAATAGAGACGAGCGACGATGACTTCAGGACGAGTAAGCGCAATCAATCGTCCCAAACAAAACATCCGAGCCGACTCATCGTCCGTACGTACCAATGACGACTCTTTACCTAAGAGAAGTGTCACTGGCTGTATCGGTAATACGCGTGGTCCCTCGACACTTCCCGGACGAACCCTTATGTCCAGTGTGTTCGCACCCATGACCCTCTTAACTTTTTGTAAACATGAAACGAATGAATCGCCATCGATAGAAGTGATAACCTCATCTCCCTGAAAATAGCTTGTTGGTAATCTTCTCGTCAAAGTCTCAGGGGCTACTCGCCACAATTCTCTAATAAATCTGCCAAGAGGAAGCTCTAAACAATGAGCCAGTACTTTTCTTATCTCATCATCGGAAATCGCAGGTGTAACGAAGTCACTTCGACTTTCATACGGTGAAACCTCCTGAATCCCAAAGTCGTACGCTATTCGCCGAGACTGGTCTCTATATTCAGCCGTATCCCCCATGCTCTTCACCAACGACTCATAATCGGCTTTGGAAGCAAATCCTCCTCTCGCCAGCAAAACCAAGCCTTGACGTTCTTCGTTTAAATCATCGCTGGCCTGTATGACTGAATAAGCAAGTCTTGCATCCGCTTCATCAAGTGTACTGAAACGCAAAAGATACTTCGCCGCTTGAAGACCCAAGTCGTGTTTCCTTAAGGCATGTTGGGCAAGCTCCACCGTTTGCTTTGCTAAAAACATAGCCCGGCGACGTTCACCTCTTGCCTCCAGTTGATTAGCCAGCTCAAGATACACCCCGCCCAGCCTTCGCCACTGTGAACGACGACCTAGGAGCGATTCGAGTTTTTCCAATGCATCTAGATTCGACGGGTTTGCATCCAATACAGCCTGATACGTCTTAACGGCAAGAGCTTCATTCTTGAATTCGAACTCGTACAATTCACCCGCACTTAACATACCGCGGTGGGTACCTATATCATTCTCGGAAAATCGAGACTCAAGGTGACGGACAACCTGAGTCTTAGCGTCTCGCCCCTGCGCTGTGGCAAGTAAGAGTTCATCCAGTTCCCATGATGGATGTCGCAAGGCCCAACTGAGCAGAGGAGAGAATACCTCTGCCTCACGACCGACTTTACCCATAGCCTCCACAAAGACCTCCAAGGTAGACGCCGGTGTCTCTTCAGTGAGTAGCTGGTCCAATCGCTCGCGTGTGTAAATAACGAGTTCGCTGTATCTCTCGGTCCTTCTAAACAGGTCAATCAACTTGGCGAGAGCTTCGTTGCGCCACTTATCTGAAAGAATAGCTCGTTTAAGAAAGTGCTCGGCCTCTGCACGTTCATCAAGCTCGTCGTGCGCTTGCGCTAAGCTCCAAACGCAAAGCTCGGATAAGGAATCTCGCTTCGCTTCAGGATAAGCTGAGAGGGTGTCTAGCGTACCTCGAGCTGAGGACTTGACCTCGGTCCAAAGCTCTAGGTGGGTAAGGCCACTGATGAGTGCCTGAATCGGACCCTCGCCGGGTTCAGCAAACTCCATTGCTAAGCGTCCGAACTCACAGACCTTCGAGTAGTCTTCAGCAGCGAGATACTCAAGCGCGAGATGCCGTGCTACGACAGCGCGTTCTCGTGGCAGTAAAGAACCTGCCTGTGGCCAAAGTGTTTGCCAGATGGACGCATTTTCATTCGGCTCGATAGCTTCGCGGACAACGGCCTGTTTAAAGCGAAGCTCGATATTGTTCTCCTCGCGCTTTAAGGCATTTTCAAGAATGCCTAAAACCACCTCGGGCTCATCATTTTTGAGGACCTCAGCCGCTTCCAAAGAGATATCAATGTAATCAATAACATCAGCGGTTGAGTCTAAACTCACTTTCAAGAGGTTATGATAATCCTCAAATCGTCCCTCTTGCGAAGCTATCGCTCTCAAGGCATCTAGACTTTCAAGGTCATTTGCCTCGAGTGCATTAGCTTTCTCAAATGAAGTCCTTGCCAGTGTGAGGTCACCGAGCATCTCGAACTGAATACGCCCCATACGATTGAGGACATCAACTTTACGCGTTTCCGAGTCCGTTGCATTAAGTTCTCGTTCAAGCATTGAGATGGCTTGGAAGAAGTTTCCGCTACGCTCGTAAAGCTTTGCTAATGCCGCGAGTCCATCGGGACTTTCGGGCCGGATCTCGAGTGCTCGTAAAAAGAAAGGTTCCGCAAGTTCCGGTCGTCGCTCTTGCTGGTAAAGGAGTTCCCCTGCTTTGATAAAGAGGTTGGCTTTAGCCTCATCAGTTCCTAGAGCATCCACTTGGCGATTTAAACGATGACGCCATTCTTCCCATCTCCCAGAGCGGAGCAGAGCTGTCTCAAAAAGAGTATGCAACTCAGGGCCTTCAAGCATGCCTTCATCATCTAAGAACTGTAGAATATCCGCCGCTACCTCAGGTTCTTCACGCTGGAAAAGATAAATCTTAGCCCGCTCAACTTCTACACGAACCCGATATGGTTCAGCATGAAAGTCCGGTTCCGCTTCAACCAGTTCTAAGAAGTCATCACTTCTTCCTCCAGCAACCGCGCGCTCAGCCCACAGGGCGACACCCTCTGGCCACGGTGGCTGAGCTTGGAATCGGCGTAACCACCATTTGGGGTCTTCTGGTACATTTTCCGAGCTAAGAAGAGCGATCTTCTCTAGCCAACCAGTGAGGTTCTCCGCACGTGCGGGCTCTTCAAAGCTTTGAAGCCAAATGCCTTCAAGATAAATCGACAACCCCGTGTAGAGATCGAGGTCGATGAGCTGGGCTACAAGGCGACCATCCAGTCCAAGTTCACCACCCTGCCGCTCCAGAAGCTGAACCAGCATACCTTCATCTCGGTCACTCAGACTAAGGCCAGCCTCCACACCCTTTAGCCACCACGTTAACATTTCAGTCACGCGCCTGATATCGATTGCAGAGGGGTCATACTCTCGCTGAACTCTTAAAACCCCCCGAAGGTCATTATTCAACACGTGTGCTTTGTGTTCTACATCGAGACACAGCGCCTCGCTCAACCCTCTACCCCGAGCACCATCGAAACCCTTGCGAGCTTTCTCGACGTCTCCAAACCGCCGCGCCAAAAATCCAATGCTTAGCTCAACTTGTCCTCGGCCGCTCGGACTCAACTCATCGCTGATTGTTTCTTCGAGAATCGTCAAAACCTCGTTGTAGGTTTCGGCCGTAACCGACTCTCGGAGCAATTCGTGAATGGCTGGGTCTGCCGGAGACGCGCGTAAAAGTCGGGTCAGAGTCGACATCATCCCATGCGCCGACTCAACTCTGCTGTAAACGTTATAAAGCGCGAGAAGAAGCGATGTCTCGTCAGAGCCCCAATCACCAGCGAGTTCCGCTTCAATTAAATCGATACACCGCCGATAATCGGCTCTGCGACTCAGTGCTTCCGCTAGACATAGAACCGCCCGAACGTCTCGGCCACCAAGTCGAAGATAAGACTGCAGGAGCTCTTCCTCGTCTGAAGACAGAAGTTCGTTTGAGTTGAGAAGTGCAAGCTGGACGACTTCAAGCCAGCCCTCGCAGCCGACCTGAAGTTCTGGAAGCAACGCACGCAAGCTGCTCCCAACAAATGATTCACAGCGGCGACGCCGCGCCAGGGCCAAACAAAGCTCGAGTCGGGCGGTGGGTTCAAGCAGCGCCAAGACATTGCTGAGCCAGCTACTTAATAACCCGTCCGCTACCTCATCAACTCGATCTAGAAGTGATGCCACGTTAAGTTCGTTGACCTTGGCGAGACGCTGTCGATAAGCAAGGTCCCAAAAGAGCCCACGTTCTATGCTTCCATGATTTATCAGAGCGTCACTAAAAGCTTTCAGTTCACCTCGAGAGAAAAATGCCTCAACCTCAAGCGGGACACTTTCAAAGCCTGCTAAACCGCTCGATTCTAAGCCCCGAACAAGTGCAAACTTGAGCTTCGCTGCCAATAGACCGGTGTCCTGCTCGTCTGCGGTAGCTCCCCAGTGAGAAAGCGCATCTTCGACAGCACCTTCGTCACAGTTTGGATCCCGAAGCAGGTCAACCAAACACTTAAGCAAAGTATCATTGTCCAAGCCGGCATTGATACTCACTCGAAATGTCCGCAGCCGTTCTTCAAAAGGTAGGTCTTCAACTCCGAGTATCCGTGAAATGAGCATCTCCAGCTCATGTCCGTCTACCTTTAATTGCTCAATGAGTAGCCATACCAGCGCGCGCTTCTCCGGAAACATGACCCCGTGCGACGCGATATCAATCCACTTCGCATAGACCTCAGGCGATATCTTTGAGTCGAGCGACAACGCACGCGAAGCGATGCGCAGCCAATCATCTTCGACACTTCGAGCCAGCGCTTGCTCGTACCAAGACTCCCACGTCAGGGCACCTTGAGCCTCTGAGTCCATCGCGCGCTCGATAAGTAGGAGCATATCTTTTCTCGCGTCACGCGCGAGTGCACTCTTGAGCGCTAACTCAACCCCTCGGGCCTCAGACCTTAGAAGACTTTCGTCGCGGTGTAGAACATTCCAAAGCTCGGGGTCGGTAACATTACGCTTTAGCAGCTGCTCAGCTCGCAATAGTATCCAATGGTGTCTTCGTTCTACAGGCTCAACAGTTAAGATCCGGTCGTCTAGCCAAAACCAAACCTGAGCATCTGCGCTCAAACCTTTAAGAAAAGACTCCGCCCAGTCGAGAAGGAGCCACGGGTCAAGAGAGTCTTTTAACTCGAGGGCTGAGGTTAAAAGTTCGACAAGTAGGTCATGCCGCTTTTTACTCACCGCCCACTCTGTGGCCTTTTGATACCACTCTTCTTTTGTCTCAATGGGAGATAAGCTCTCAAAGATTGCGCGGTAAGCACCAGCTACCAGTTCATCGTTGTTTAGCTCTAAGGCCAGAGCCAGGATCCACTCAGCGGCGTCAAGGTCTTGGGAGATCCATGTTTCCAGGAAATTGCAACGACCGGCTCGATGGATGTCGACCTCGCGAACCGCGGTCATCAGCCCAAGCGCTTCAGGTCTTTTCGCAGGCTCGAAGAAAAGTGCCTCAGCCAACCGAATGCTCAAATCGAGATGTTCATCCTTCCCGAGAATCTTAACCCAGCGCGACTCGGAGAGAGCCTTTCGACAAAGTTCTTCAAACGCCGCCCAAAGTTTACGTTCATAAAACCAATCCAGTGTTTGATGAAGCACTTGTGAAGAAGCATCGGCCGTATCGAGGCGCCAAAGGAGAAACTCAGCACTCTGACCATCGGGGCTTACACCACGATCGAGGATCTCATTAAGCACACGTAGTCGCTCGTTAAATTCGGGCGTTTGTACTGCGAACTTTATACCCGGCCAGAGACGCGACCATAATTCCTCAAATCTTCCTAGCTCGGAGAGCAGTCGAATCGAAACGCCGGTTGCTTCTTGATCTCCTGGCTCGAGCTTGATCACCTCGCCCCAAGCATGGAGCGAAGCTTCTTGATTGTTCTCGCGGTCATAATACCGAGCGGCGCGGCGCGGTATCAGGCTCTTGGGGATACCCGAGACCAAGTGCTCTAAATTAACCGACATGAAAGTATCCGCGGCTTGCAACCAAGATTGCTCTTGATCGGCTAATTCAGAAATCCGGTCGAGTAGCTTCAGAGAAATTCCGGGTTGCCGCGAACGCAGAGCCAACAACGAAAATAAGTCGGCCGGATTCTCAAAAGTATCTTCCGCGATAAAAGTATCAATAAGTTCACACTGCTCGGCTTGGAGTTGTAAATCTCGAAGATACCGCAATGCCCAACGCCTTGCCCGGAGCGGTTCATCGAAATGCGACGCCGAGGCAATGAACTCAAGCACAAGGTCAACGAGAAGCTCAGGCGCTTCACCTGGCTCCGGCAAATGCGCCTCACACGAGTGCCAGATTAAGCTTCCCTGATTCCACAAAACCGACCAAGCACTGCGCCAACTCTCCCAATCCCCTAATCCCTTGGCGCGACTCAACCACCGACCTGCGAGTGCACGTTGATCAACTTCTGGAAGCGCAGAATTGAGTAAGGTCCGAGTGGCCTCTTCGTAGAGTTCTTCCTCGAGTTCATTGAGTCGTCGGAAAAGCGCCGAAGCGGCATTCTCGGTCAGACAGCCCAGCTGTCCGCCCTCTAAGAGCCAAGTAATCCCTTGCTCGGCATCGCGAGCGTTGGTTGCCTCATACGCGTCAAACCAGCGCGTCGGTAACGCCTCAGGGTTTGAGCCAATCGAACGTCTCGCCCACTCCTGAATCAAGCTGACGTCAATCGTCTGCGCGGTATCCCCCCGAGCCAATGCAACCTGAACATCGATAAGCCAATCCGCTTGAGACTCCAACTCATCGCGTTCGAATAGGCTGAGAAGTCGTTGAGCATTTGAAAAATCGTCAAGGTAGTAAACCGATAGCTCAAGTTCCAGCTGGTTGAGGTTGGTGTTCAGTTTCTCCGGCAGTCTGTTCCGCCAAATCCGTGTCTGTTCTAAAACGAAACTCGCCAAGCTACGATCAACTTCAAGAGCTCGTCTCACCAAAGGAAAGTTATCTTCCGCATCCCGTTCTAGAAGCGGTCCAACTCCTACCAACCGGACGATACGCTCGAACTCGTCACGTTCTTCAAAGTATCCAACGAGACGTCGAGCCCATTGTTCTTGTTCTAAGGGCTCCCTTGCATGGACCGAGAGGAACTCTGCGGCTTGAACCCACATTTTATCATGGTGATATGAATGAAAGACAGCAGCAGCGTAGCGGTAAGCTTCCGCTTTTGCGGCGTGACTCATCGGGCGAATTAGAGAGAGAAACTTTTCATGGTCATCCTCTTCGCTAAGAAGCTGAGAGGCGGCAGTAGCCAAAATCGCATTCAGGATCGTCCAAGCTCGCTCTTGACCACCCTCAAGCCATCCTTCGACTTCGGACACCAGCGGCCATTGAACCTCACGATCAATCCCGGTGCTCATCGCAGACTGACAAGCTTCGGCGGCCTCAGTATCCTGCTGAAGAAGCCATCGAAGCTTCGCGATCCAAATCCATCGACGACTTCGCCTCACAGCGGCAAGGGGCCATGGTTCCTCGAAGGCTGCGCTAAGTGCATGCTCATATTTGTCATGATTGAACAGCCATCGAATCCAGTGGTCGCGCATGGCTTCCGCTGCCTCTTCTTCACCTACGCGCTGCAGCGAAACTTGAAAGAGCGGTTCAAGCTCCTCGACCTCAATCTCCGGAGTTTCCAAAAACTCTGACCATACCTTCAGTGGCTCAGTCCCGGTACGCAAAGCGAGTTCCAAGATGAGACATCTGAAGCGGACACCATCCTCAGCGTTGGTCGTATCGAGTAAGTGTTGGCCCCATCCGAGCTGAGCCAAAGCGCTCTCTTGTCTGTTGATGAAAGTTCGACAATCATCTTCGGAAGACTTAAACCAGCTCCTAAAAGCGCCTGCATACCCATCGACCCAATCACAGCGACGGTTCACCGCATCTTCTAAAAGTGCACCAATATGTTCGTTGCTTTCGGTTGTTACGGCCAGAGCAAGAAGCATCTGGTTCCACCCAATTGGAAGTCCACTAAACTGTAAGCTTCGCTCGAGGAGCTCACGCTGAAACTTTGGTTCGAGGGCAGTGACGTCGAGCTGGGCGGCCAGCCTTAGCAGCGCATCGTCGTAATCCCGTGACTCGCAGAGATAAGTAACCGAGATCAACCAAAATCGAGATGGACAGAGTTCTGGATGTGGCGACGGGAATACTGCGATCAAAGTAGCTGCGAAGTGCCCACGTTCGGGGAGTTCCACCAATTCAAAGAGTCGACGACAGACAGTCACCAACTCGTTGCTTGGACCTTCGCTTCCTAAAAGGTCAAGGGCGGTTTTCAGCTTATCGAGGTCGGTACAGTCACTGGCGCTTTCATCCGCCCACCAGCGCCACGCACTTACGGATGCACCATCCATTGATGTCCATCGCTCGAGTAGTGCGAGCATGCTCTCAGGTGATTGAGTCCTTAAGAATACTTGATAGGCGTCCATCAACCAGGACTCGTCTTTGAGGGCAATATCTGCTTCAAGGCGTTTTCGGTAGACTCCCGCCAGCGCCGCGTCATCTCCTCGGCCTTTGAGTCCATCAGCCAGCTGTTCTAGTGCATCGTCATCATCCTCTAAAACCTCGACATTGGCCTGAGCCCGCGCCAACCATTCATCGGGCGTGAATGGGATATAATCCATCACGGCAACCCAGACGCGTGCAATGCACTGACGCTCAAGAGTAGAAGCCGCTTGACTTTCCATTTCCTCTAAGAATGTACGAGGTTCTTTTTGCGAAGCAAAGTGGACGAGAGTGGTCTCATAGTGGGATATAATTTCATCACTAGGATGATCTTTGACCGCTTCCGATGCTAACTCCATTACTTGAGCAGGTACCTCGCGGAGCTTAGGAACGAACCCCAAGATACTCAAGGCAACAGAGAGTCGTTCTGCATCACTGCGTTGTGCATCGATTCCCCTTAGGAGAGTGTCTACAGCAGCGTCCTCCTGTCCAACGACTTGGGCCAGTTTGGTGAGGTGCGTTTGAAGGTAAGGTCGCGGGTGCGCACTGTAGATTTCACAAAGCCAACGGAAGGCATCATCAGGACGGTCGAGGCGATCCATTGATAGGTGCACAAGCTCAGTGATTTCATCATCGCCGGCTCGTCCCAGCTGAACCCGTCTCGACAGAATCCCCAAGAGCCCTTCAACATCATCGACGACACGATAGTGTCTCTCCAAGGCCTCGATAGAGCCGGGATCCGCCGGCTCATATTCTAAGATGGATTCATAATGTCGCGCTGCCGCAGGTAAATCATTTAAGTCGCGATCCAGGAGTTCGCATAACATCCTCAGTGCGCCAAGACACGACGCTTCATCCTCGACCAGCTCAAGAAAGTTCTCCAGAATCTTAACGGATTCGAAGTGCTGTTGGTGCTCGCGGTAATAAGAAGCTAGAGCGAAATTAGCATCGCTGTCCCCGGGATCAGCCTCCAAAATTTCCCTGAAGATCGGAACCACCGAGGAATCGAGTCCAAGACCTTTATTTAGGCCAGCGAGACGCTTGAGCCAGATAATCGATACGCGGGCAGTCGGAGCGGTCTTGATTCGAGACTGAACCTCAACTCCTAGCTCCTTAAGCTTATCCGCCTGACGCATGGCTTCGACGGTAACCCGCCACGGTGCCTCAAGCTCGGGTAAGGTCGTTAGAATATTTCCTAGGGTGGCGTGAGCTGATTCAGGAAATTCTCCATACGATAGCTGAAAAGCGGCCATCTGTGTTCGAAGTTCCGCAGCCTTTTGTTCATCTGAAACCTCGACTTTACGTGCACGTGACTCAAGTTCAAGTATCCGCTGCTTCCAATGTGTTTCAAAACCTTGGAGTTCTTTACCGAGGGTCTCAAAGCGCTCATCGTCGACCTGACGTTGCTCTAAGACCGTCAATGCCGCGCGAAGTGCTTGATGCTCAAGTGGATCCTGAATCAATTGGGCAAAGTGACGCGCGCAGAGGTCGAGGTTGTCCTCATCGAGCTCAATAGATTTGAGCGTACTTAAATCGTCAGCGTACACAGTCATCCGGCTGCTCTACACCCCTACCCCGACTCTTGCTCAGCCCTCAGCTGAAGGCTGCGTGTGTTCCCGTGCCGATGCGTAAGGTGGTTAATTTACTCGGTAAACTGTCCGACATAGCCCCTGATGCACCCACTTACGCGAGTATAGCCAACCCCTGTGGTCAACTCTAGGTTTCTCGGAACACGACCGGGAAGGTAAGTTCTACCGATTCACCCATCGGTGGGACTGCGAGCTGCCAAGTCAGGAGCTTACGCTCAAGGCAGCGAGAAAGGCGTGGAAGATTTTGAAGACCGGTTTGAATGCGTACGTTTTCTACTCGGCCGGCCGGGGATATCCGCCAGGAGACCTCAACTCGGATCTCTCCCCTTTTCTTGAGAAGCTTTCTCGCGAGGCAGGTTCTAAGCTCTCCTTTACGGGCAGCAATCTGTCCCTCAATGCGCGCCTGATAACGACGTCCGACCTCAGCATCATCCTGCTCGTCGACCTTCATCGATGAGAGCCAGTCGTCGAACCCAAGCGAGTCCTCTCCAAGCCCATCGGAGCGTTGATTTCCGGCACCACTGCCGACAGAAGGACCGAGCTGGATCAGTAGTCCGCCATCGGTCTGAAAATCCCCTCCAAGCG
>JAYYQC010000194.1:0-11763 GCA_036128675.1 Myxococcota bacterium
CGGGCTGGCTTCAGGGAGAAGTCTCTATCGCGGCTCTCCGGCGTGCCTTAGACTGGCTGACAGAGCGGCACACGGTTTTGCGAACCACGTTTGAACAAGGCAAAGATGGCTCGTATGGGCAGTTTGTCCAGACCGAGTGGCATCAAGACTTTCTGATTACCCGCGATGCCCACGACGATGCCAACGCCATCAGTCTCGCTCAGAAACTATCCCAGGAGCCACTGGACCCCGGCGAGACATGTTTTCGAGTTGGGCTCGTCACACTGCGCTCCGACCGTCATCTACTTTTGATGACCTTCCACCCCGCCATTTACGACCACTGGAGCGCAGAGCTTATACTTGGCGAGCTCTCAACGCTCTACGACGCCGCGGTGCAAAGTCGGGAACCTACCGATCTGGCGCCTCTTCCCTTCCAGCTGGTGGATCTGGCCCATTGGCAACAAGGGCTCTTACAGAACCACGCCTTCGACCGTCGAATCGCATTTTGGAAAAGCTACCTCAAGACGCCACTTCATCAGCTTCGAATACCGGCGGACCGTTATCCAGGCCGCTCCACCGCGGGAATCGAAGTGCCACTGAACGTGCCTCAGCGCGCACTCCAAGGCATTCGTACAGCAGCGACGCGCTGGAAAACATCCCCGCAGGTTATTTATATGACCGCCTATGCGGCAGTGCTCTCACGGCGTTATCGGCAACATGAAGTCATCGTGAAGCTCCCAACTCCCGCTAGGACTGAAGAGACCCTCCACACTGCGGGGGCCATCACCGAATCGACGTGGATTCGGGTAAGCGTTCCGCGCAAAACCGCCTTCGAAACGCTGGTGGTCCAAAATACCCAATCGTACGACAAAGCTATGCAGCACGAGCTTCCACTTGGGCTGCTCTTTGAAGTGCTTGAGCAGGATCCAAATGAGCTCGAGACATTATCGTGGGCCGCACTTAATATCGGCGATGCACCGCTGCCTGGCGGGCCGAACCCACGCCCCTTTGGTAAAGCGTCGTTCGAACCGATCGCGCTCGGCGCACCAGGCCGAGTGACAATGCCGGTCGACTCACATTCCATCCTCTCGCTGTGGGTCAACGAGCTTGGTGCACTTGAAGGTGCGTGGGCGTGTAAACAGTCCATGATGTCGAAAAACGACTTAAAAGCCATGGCGACAAGCCTGGAGCGTATCCTGATTGCAGTCTCAAAATCGCTCAACGAAGGTCCCTCGCTCGAAGATACGGTCGAGCTGCGCGCCTCGACCGGAACCCATGGTCTGAGATCGTCGCACGTCTTTTCACGCGGAAGTAAGCAACCCTCGGAGAACCGAGATCTGAGCCGACCGGCTCTGCAGGGCGATGGTTCAAGGGCTGAAGACCGGGTTCAGCGTCCAGCTGCACCCGCGCTGGGCTCCCGCGACCTCTTTACTGCGCGAGGAGGCGAGGAATGAGTCTCCAGCTCCAAGACCTCCTCCTGGAGACCTCTCCGCTCGCACAGAAGATTGTTCACTTCTACGCCGGCCAGTATGGACGCGATAACGACGCAATCTGCGATAAAATTATCGATTATTTCCTGCGACGGGATGTAGATGTCGAAGAATCCCAGCGCGAGGCCCTCCAAGGCTCACAAGCCATTCTCAGTTTTTATGCCGAGCGCTTTTCTCGCGCACCGAATGAGATCCTCGACACCATTTTAGTTGAGTTCACCCGCTACGACCCCGACTTTAACGCAGCCGCCTTTGCGACAGTGCTCACCGAGAATGAGCGGGCCGAAGCGAAAGCACGGCTAGACCTCCCCGTCAAAGATGTTTCGTCTGGGCCAGCAACCTGCCCCTTGAGTGGGGCCAAGGACCCATTCGCGCTGCGTGAGCTCGGCGACCACACCCGAATTGATCAGTGGTTTGAAGAGAAAGTCACCGAGTATCGATGCCCCATGGAGCTTGGTGACGACACGAAAGCGCTTCGTGGTATCCATGCCCGCGGGCTCGGTACCATTCGAGGTAGCTTGACCGTCGCATCCTCCGAGCTCCCAACCGGGTTACCGAGCGACCTCACTCGCTTCGGCGTATTCACTCATCCAGAGGACACCTTCGAGGTCATTCTGCGCTATTCAACCAGCGGCGGTCCGAAATTCGAAGCGATGCCCGACAGCGATGAAGAGCAAGCCATTGGCCTCGGGCTTAAAATCCTCACCAAGAGCGAAGAAACCGCACACGACCTCCTCTTCATCAATTCACCTATCTTTATGACCAACGACCCGGTAGCGCTGGTCTTTCAAGAAGACGCGAGCGCCTTACGCGCGTCCTATGCCGCCGCTCGCACCGATGCAGTCCAAGATGCGTTGGCCGAGACGCAATACACCGCCTCGGCCTACGCGTGGGGCACCGAACGTGCCGTGAAATACCGATTAAGACCTACCCGCGCCCCCAAAGGCTACTTAGGAGAAGCCGGCCTCAAAGCGTATGAAGACCAGCTCTCAGATAAAGGGCCGCGGTGCCTTGAAGACCGAATCAAGCTCGTCTTTGAGCATACAGGGCAAGCCCTCTCCTATCAGTTGGAAGTCCAGTTCTCCGATCCCAACCACAACGAGAGTCACGGGGCCCCGGTCGATGACGAACGGATCGAGTGGAAGACGCCTTGGCTAACACTCGCTCAGCTCACGCTTCCACCGCAGACAATCGTGCATGATGAAGCCGTTGCTTTCCATCCATTTCATGTCTCCGATGCGGGTCTCTTACCACTGGGTCGCTTAAACCGAGCGCGGCTTACCTCTTACACAAAGAGTCGCGAAACAAGACACACCCTAAATAAAGTAGAAGGAACGCCCTACCCTTACCGGACGCCTTCATCTCTTAAGGTCGCAGTCGTTGGCGGCGGTGCATCGGGGCTTGCCGCGAGCCTTGCCTTGGCCTCCTTTGGTTATCAGGTTGACGTCTTTGAACGAAATACTCAGTTGGGCGGTCATGCTTGCGCAAAAGATGTATTCGACGGAAAGCATCGGCGTGACCCTGCCTTTGGTGCATTTCGCGAAAAGCAATGGCCTAATTTATGGAAGCTCCTGGAAGAGCTCGACGTTCAGCCCCTCTCTCACGGACAAGCACTCGACTGGTTCGATAGCCCCTTTGCTGGCTGGTTTGCCCGAGATGGACACACCATCGAGCGAAGTCCTGAAGTACTCGAAACGATGCAAGCCGTGGTCCTGGCCTTCACCCGCGCGCTGCGAGAGCCCAGTGCCGATGACCGTACGGTAGGAGACCTCTTTGACGAGCTAGGGGTTTCCAGTGAATTTCTTCTCAAAGGGTTCCTCGGCGGGATTGTTCACTATTTCGCTGGTCACCCCATCCAGACCTACCTCGATTATCCTCTTCGCCTCCTCGCCTGGATGTGGCTTAATAATGCCGACCGTCATGACGACGAGCCCATCGAGCTTTTTCAAGTCGACAACGATACGTACATCACCCACTTTGCGAATCGGCTCACCAAATTAGGCGTCCACATCCACACCGGGGTTGATACAACGGTGAAGACACGCGACGCCGAGTCGG
The DNA here is from genome assembly GCA_036128675.1 of Myxococcota bacterium. Lineage (GTDB taxonomy): Bacteria > Myxococcota > XYA12-FULL-58-9 > XYA12-FULL-58-9 > JABJBS01 > JAYYQC01. Next base: position 3,528 of record JAYYQC010000194.1, read on the forward strand.
TCACCTTAGAGATCCGAGGTGACGTCACCGAGGAAAGAACCTTCGCCCGAGCTATCCTAGCAGTTCAACCCCAACATGCGCTTACCATCCTCGGCACGACCTCGACCAAGGACGAAACCTCGGTGCTGGGCGAATTTCAGCACTCAGTCGATACGGTGGTGATCCATCGAGACAAAGAGCGTGCACCACCCGCGACTGAGCAATGGAAGCTCTTCAACGTGCAGCTACCAAACCAGGATGCTCCGGAGCCAGAGCCATCCGAGACGCTGCCCATCACCATCGTCAAGCCATGCACCCGTGACCGTGCGACGCCCATCTTTGCGCTTTACGACTATGCGCATGCTGACGACCCAGCCTTGGACGGAGAGCGCTTCACCTTCGACCATCTCCGCGTCACGCCCAACACTCAGCGCCTTCGCCGCGAGCTACCGAAACTTCAAGGTGTCGCCTCAGTCTATTTCTGCGGAAGCTGGTCGCGCGGTCTGACGCTACACGAAGACGCGATTGTTACCGGTTTCCAAGCCGCCAACCAGGTCTTGGGAGGGCTTCATAGCTACCCAATCTTAGATCCACCGGTGCCATTACCCGAGCCCTTTGGCGAGCTTCGCGCCTCGAAGAGTGCCCCGCTCGGCCAAGACCGAGCCTCGATTTTAGCAGCCCTTGAAGAGATGCTCCGGTCGATTCTGCCAAGTCACTCGTCGTTTGACGTTGAGGAAGACACCGAGCTTCAGGGCTTGGTAACCTCTTCATTGCATCTAGCACGACTCGCCACCGCTCTCAGCGCCCGCATGCAAGATCCAGATGCGGTCGACATCTCGGAGCTGATGCATCTTGAGACAATCGGTGAGCTCATCGATTTCATCGCGATGGCCCAAGATGAGCTAAGCGAACTACCGCAGGAAGAGAGCTCGCCCACTACCGCGCATATTTCATTGCCGCCAACGGCTTGGGTGGGTCGAGAGCACCCCGTCACGCTGGCTCAGCAGAATATTCTTGTCTCTCAGTTTCTTTCGCGAGAGAAAAATGGCGAATGGAATATCGCAGTCGCACGCTGGCTCGAGGGTGCAATCGAGAGTGCTCACCTCGAGGGTGCACTTTTGGACCTTGTCGCGCAACACACCGCTCTTAGGACCAAGTTCCACCGCAAAGGGCCACGCGCCTTCACCCAAGAGATTCTCAACGAACTCTCGCCTACAACCTTTTTTGAGTTTCCAGCCGCGTCGGATGAAGAAGCGCGCTTATTGGCAAAAGCCCAAGTAGACGCCCCCATCGATATTGAGGAGGGTGTCTTGCGCGTCCGCGTCATTCGACGCTCACCTTCCCGGGCTCTGCTGCTCATCGTCGTTCATCATGCTGTCTCCGATGGCTGGACTGTGGGACTGATGATGGAGAGCTTCTGGCGCAAGCTCCGTCAACGCTTAGAGCTCGACCATCAAGCTGACCCTGAATCGTCGCCTCCCCCGCAACAGATTGACGCAGCCTACTGGGAGGAACAGGACCTCGCGGCTGGACGTTGGAACGATGCACTTACCTATTGGCGCGATGTGCTGGCACGCCCCCTGCCAAAGCTCAAAGCACCGAAATCTCTCCGCGCGCGCGCTTATCAACACTCGTTTGTTCTCTCGGCCGAGCGACTCAGCGGACTCCGCGACCTCGCCAAGTCCCATAAGACCTCGCTCAATGTCCTTCTACTGGACCTCTACGCCCGTACCCTGGCCCAGGTGCCTGGTCTCATCGAATCCGACGAGCTCTTGGTCAGAATTCCCATTGCCGCCCGAACATCTGCGACCGAACCCATTGTTGGATCCTTTGCGGATGCCTTGGCGCTTCGGGTCCCCTGCCGTCACCCATCGATCTCAACAAGTATTCAGGCAACCCATCAGGCCCTCTACGACGGCCTTGCTAATCAAGCCCCCTACTCGCTGCTTTGGCGCGAGCTCCAGTGGAATCCGGCTGAGCTGATGGAGCTTAACCAAGTCATCCTGAATCTTGAACAGACCATCGCAATTCAGGACGATGGCGCACCACTGGGTAGCACATTCAACGTCGAGCCGATTGCAGATGAAAGTGAAGGACCAAGCCACACGACGGTGCGCTCAATGCTTTCCCTCAATGCATCCGCTCACGGAACTTTCTTGGGACAATGGCTCTGGTCCAGCGAGCTTGCCGACGAGGCGACCGGGCAACGCTGCCTTATCGACCAGTTTCAAGCTCTGATCGACGAGGTCCTCGCGACCGGTACCATTGAGGAGACTGCCCCAACCGATGTGCGCATGGTTCTACCACCGGCAACGGCAACTCAATGCCCCTTCCATGATGCACAGCGGAGTCTCAAGACCGAGGAAAGTGCGATTCAATCTCTGATTCAGCGCTACGATGCGGAGGCAGAAGCACCGAAGAATCCCGATGACGATGTGCATATCGGCGAGGTCACCGGACATTTTAAATCGACAACGCACGGTCCTGGTATCTTTGAAGACCGTAAGGCAATACTTGATATCGTCCTGCGGTACTCGACCCGTTTTGGTGCTGGTGGTCTCGGTCTCAAAGTGCATCAGGGCGGAAAAACGCTCCATGACTTTCTCTTCTTAACCACGACAACAATGCCAAACGACCCGGTGAAGCTGGTCGACGCTGCGGGAGGCAACGAAGACCTCAGTGCCTCCGATGCCATTTTACAGCCTTATTACTCGATCAGCGCCTATGGATGGACCAAAGAGCAAGCGGTGAAATACCGACTCGAGCCGCATCCTGAAATGCAAGCGGCGAAGCTCCTGAGCGACACTCATCTAGAAGCCTACCGGGCCCTTGAAGAGCGGTGTTCGCGTGATCCACGTGCACGTGCCGAGCGCCTCGCGATTCTTTTGGAAAACGCAGAGAGACCCATCACCCTCTCCCTGAGCATCCAACGGGCCACCCATCCCGACCGGACGCCGGTGGATGATACGTTGGTGGAGTGGCAAGAGGGCTATGAGGAAGTTGCCCTCATTGAGATCCCGGCTCAGCGTGCCCGCTTGGAGCACGATGAGACACTGAGATTTCAGCCCTACCACGTAAGCGATGAAGGATTTCTACCACTTGGCCGGCTCAATCGGTTTCGTCAGGCCATTTATGCCCACACCCAGCGTACTTCAAACACGCGCTATCCATTCGAGTCCCCCACCAATACACGGGTTGCGGTCGTGGGTGGAGGTGCCAGTGGTCTCCGAGCAGCACTGGCCTTGGCGAGCCAAGGCTACAATGTTGCAGTCTACGAACGCGCAACCACCTTGGGCGGTCATGCCTCAACCAAAGATGTCCTCGAAGGTAAACATCGCCGCGAGCCCGCATTCGGAGCCTTCCGAGCCGCCCAGTGGCCGAACCTTATGTCGCTTTTGGAGATGCTGAATGTGCCCGCGCACTCACACGGCCAGAGCCAAGACTGGTTGGATTCACCCTTTGTCGGCTGGTGGCGAGGCGGTGAGGGTTGGGTGCAGCCATCGCCTGAGATCGAGGAAGAAGCCAAGCGATTCATCGGTGCCTTGGTCAAGACTCTCTACAATCCGGAAGCGGATGGTGAGACCATTGGTGAGCTCATTGATCGCCTTGACCTGTCAAATCAATTTCTCACCACCTGGTTTGCCGGTGGTGTCATCCACTACTTTGCCGGTCAGCCGCTCGAGTATTACCTCAGTTATCCCACCCGCCTCCTCGCCTGGATGTGGCTCAACAACGCTGAGCGAAACAACGACGAACCCATCGAACTCCTCAAGGTTGACAACGACGTCTACATCGAAGCGTTTCGAGAAGCGCTCGAAGCACGAGGCGTCGAGATTTACACCGATACCACGGTGACTCTTCGAGAGCGCTCGGCGACCCAAGTCACGCTGGACGTCAACCAGACGGGTTGTGCCACTGAGACCCATCAGGCGGGGCATCTCATTCTCGCCATTCAACCACAGCATTGCCTGAGTGTCTTGGGCGATACAGCGAGCGTCGATGAGCGGGAAATTCTGAGCGGCTTCCACCACACCGTGGATATCGTACGCATCCACGGCGAGTCTCCCATCACGCCAGCGCCAGAGAAGCTCCTCACCATCGTCCTACCCGACGCGGATGATGCACTTCATCGAAGCGATACCCTGCCGATGGTCATCACGAAGACCTGCGAGCGCGATAAATCCACCCCCATCTACGCCACCTATGATTATGCTGCGGCTCGAAAATCCGATGGTCCGGATGCATTCCCATTCGAGCACGTTCAGGTCACACCGGAGACCCAGCGCCTTCGACGCCGTCTCAAGACGCTTCAAGGCAAAGAATGTGTCCACTTTTGTGGAAGCTGGAGCCGCGGCCTAACATTACATGAAGATGCGCTGGTCAGTGCCCTTGAGTGCGCGAATCGCATCCTAGGCACCACCAAGAGTATTGAGATTCTCTCACCTCCTCTACCGATGCCTGAGCCCTTTGAAGGTATGGTTCAAGCGTCTCAGGCCTCAGCCTTGGGTGAGAATGCAACGGAGGTGATGGCGAGCATTCTCGAAATTGTGGAGACCGTCCTCGACTCAAAACTTCCGGTGTCTTTGAACGAAGAAACCGCACTCAGCGATATACAGCTCTCATCGCTGCACTTTGCCCGACTCGCCAATGCCATTGGCTCCCGCTTGCCGGATGCCTTGCGGGATGAAGTCGATATCTTGGTCCTGCTGGAGATGGAGACCCTTGGTGAGCTTGCACACTTTCTCACCGTCCTCATCGAAGAGCATCAGGCTACACAACCGGTCCGGCCAAGTGTCGATGCCGAGAAAGTCGACCTCCATGATGCGCCGAGCGTTTCGCTATCGGTTGCAGAATCGGAGATTCCGGACCTCAAAGAGTTAACCGTCAAACCAACCCCAAGGCCTCAACGCCCAGACCGTCGCACCTTTATCGACTCTCTACCAAAGAGTGATGAAAAGCGCTTCGAGAAGGCCAAGAGTCAAGGATTTCAAGCTGCGGGTCTGATCGGCTTTGGTCTGACACTGGCACTCTGCTCAAGGCTGGCCTTCAATGCGTTTGAGAGCGCCACCACCTTAGGGATCCTGGGGCTTGTTGCTGCCTTACCTGCCGCCTATGGCGTCTTCACCTTGGCCTATACCGCGATGGTCATCATCGTAAAGGCGACCGTCGTGGGACGACTCGAGCCAGGACGCTACCCGCTCTACGGGAGTACCCACCTGCGTTGGTGGGTCGGTAATCTCTTCATGCGATTCGGACAGCAGACCCTCTGGGCACCGCTGGGACGCAGTGGCCTGGGCCGGTGGCTTCTTCGCTCATTTGGTGCCCGCATCGGACTCAAGACCACCACACCGATCGGCGGCAGTATGCCGTCGTTCTCACTCATCGACGCCGATCTGCTCTCCATCGGTACCGATGCATATGTCCGAGACAATGGCGCAGTGCGGGCCCATATGTTTGTTGACGGCGAGCTTATCCTCGCGCACACCACGCTCGGCAACCAAGCAGTCGTCTGGAGCCGCGCGCTGGTCGAGCCTGGTGCCAGCATGGGACAAGCTTCCTACCTTGAAGCTGGCTCGATTCTCTCAATGGGACATCAACTACGAGACGGTGGACTTGCAGATGGCGCTCCGGCAGAAACGCTCAAAGACCAGATTGCACCAAAAGCCCCCAACTTACACCCACTCGAAGAGACCACCCATTTCGTTGCCGGTCTGACAGTCTGGCCTACCCTCTTAGGTCTCAGCGTACTTGCGCCGCTGAATATCCTCCATGGCTTGCTTCCCGGGTTTGTCAATCTCCTGATTGTACCTCTGCTCTACCCGCTTTGGGTGCTCAGCGGGCTCGGATTGGGATTTTTGACCAGCTTTATCAAGGCCACCCTTCTCGACGAGCTAGAGACCGGCCAAGCCGAGGAAGACCACCCAGTCGCGCTGCCATTGATCCAGAACTTCATCGGCGCTCTGAGCTCGATGAGCTGGCTCTGGCCGCGAAAACAACGACGTCTCTTGGCGCGTTGGCTTGGAGCCGGTACCCACGAGCAGCTCGTTACCGATGAGGCATTTGTAGACTTCACGTATGCCGACCTGCTTATCCGCGAGAATGGAACCTTCTTTAGCTCGGCCGCGTTCATCGACTTTGCCCGCCTCGAAGAGGGAAAGCGGGTACTCTATCCCGTCGAACTAAAGACGGGATCTTACGTGGGAGCTTACGCATCGCTTCAAGCCCCTCTAACGCTTGGTGCCGATACGCTTGTCGCAGCATGCTCGCGACTTCCGCTCAATGAAGACCAGCCCACAGCTGGAGCATGGGTCGGTGCCCCCGCGCGTCGGGTTGCACTTAAATCCGATGATGTCGACCCCAGCACCTTTGCGCTCTCTAGCGATGACCTCTCCAGGCTCAGCACCCGGGCGGATATCCACCGTTTCACCCTTTTCACATTGGTGACCGGCACCATCGGTATCCTATCCACCTTCGCTCAGAGCACGGGTGCATTGAGTATTTTGGAAGTCTTCCTCTTACTCTCGGCCGGTTATTTCACGGTGCTTGGCGGTTTCGCGCTCCTCGTCCGGCACGAGGCACAGCGATTGAAGCGCGCCGTCCGTGAAGAGCTTGAGCTCCAGAGTCATGGAATCGGCCGCGAGCACCCACTCATCTCGCGCTGGTCAGCAAACCTCTTTCATATGGCCCCCCTTGGCCTCCTGACCGAGCCGCTCTCCGGCACCGCATGGAAGCTCTCCATCCTACGGTTGATTGGGTCCGATATCGATGCGTCGGTTTATCTCGCGAATGCAGTTGGATTAAGCGACCTACCGTATATCGAGATCGGGCCTCAGGTGGTCGTGAATGAAGGCGCTGCACTGATTGCACACTCGGAGCTTCCCAACGGGAACGTCTCGTTTAAGAAGCTCACGCTCGAGCATCGGGCGAGTGTCCTCTGGTCGAGTTATCTGACCGGTGGCGCCCATCTGCCAGAAGGCACTATTCTCGGTAGTGCGGCACGACCCTTTGACGGCCAGGAACTGGAGGCCGAGAGCGAATATGACAACACACCTTGCCGAAAGCGCACGTAGATGGATGCGGTAGTCGAGCTACATACGATTGAGTTTTCTCAAGAGAATACTCTAAACGACGCCCGGGCTCTTCCAATCGATGAACAAGCCCGTGCAAAGCGCTTTGTAACGGAAGAGAGCCGTAGCCGATTTATAACCATGCGGCTTATTCTTCGCTCACTTCTCAGTAAAAAGTTAGGCCGTGATATCAGCGGCGTCTCCTTTCACTACACAGAGAGCGGCAAGCCGTTCTTGCCGAACACCTCATGGCATTTCAACATCTCGCACTCTGAGTCCCAAGGACTCATCGCACTGAGTACCCATGGTGCAGTCGGCATTGATCTGGAAGCCATTCATCCCCTACCCGAACTCCAAGACCTGGCGAAACGCTACTTTTCAGCGACCGAACAGACAACGCTTGCGGAGGTCAGTGGGACGGAAGAGACGCAGCGCTTTTATCAAATCTGGACGCGTAAAGAGGCATTGGTAAAAGGGCTAGGTCTGAGTTTTGCTGAGGTCTCCAACAAGCTCAATGTATGGGGAAACGCCGCCAATCTGAACCCCAAAGTGCCCAAGGCTTATCGACAGAGCAATGGAGCCGACTGGTTTTTGCAAGATATCACGAAGCTAGACGGCTTTAGCGCGGCGTTGGCGAGCACCATTCCGACCAAGAGTATCGATTGGCACCATGCCTTCTAGAGCGGGGCCCGCCAGAGGCCGAAATGCTCCAGGTAAAGAGCGTCACTGGCTACCGAAAACGGGTCGGGATAAAGCGTCACCCCCGTATCAGGCAGCGTACTCTCGATGTCAGTTACCAGGGTTTCCGTGCCATCGGTTTTCCAAGACCAGACGCCCTCGTCCTTAAAAAAATACACACCGCCACTCAGACCTTGCTCAAAGACCGCACTGTCCTCCCAGTTCACCGAGTAGGACTGCCAAGTATTGGTCTCCAGCTCATACCACTGAATCTGGTCGATGGTCTTAAGCGCCATATTGATCACTGAGTCCCAAGGTTGTTCACTGACGACCCTAAAGCAATAAAGCCCGCCATCATGAAACCTCGGGTCAGCACACGGTGCGGTGGTCGTAGTCCAGGTTTGTCCGTCATCGTTGCTTAGCTCTAAATCGCTGCTCTCCCCGCTCACTAGGCGGTAGGACATGATTCCCGTTCTGGCCGAGATATCCATGTAGCCAAGGTCGCCGGTGAA
>JAYYQC010000195.1:0-8949 GCA_036128675.1 Myxococcota bacterium
TGCGCGGATGCTCTCGATGATCACTTGGCGGGTGCCTTCACCACGCAGCAAGCACACACCATCGTCGCAATAACTGTCTGCTGGGCAGTCGGCCTGCTCGAAACAGCCCTGAGCCTGCCCATCGTCAAATGCGGTGCAGCCCGCTAGGAAGGCGATCACGAGAAAACCCAAAAGACCTTGAGTGAAGAATGGAGGGCATCTCCTCATCAGTCACAGTCTCCCTCTTCAAAAAAGACTGGCCAGACGAAGGAATCCGTCTTTCCCTCATCCGCGTTTAGGACACGTCCCTGCGGCTCGAACCCCACCGAATCAAAGGGGCGATCTGCAATATAGAGCTCAACACTGTGGATATTGCTGTAGCCGCTCTGAAGGGCGAAAAGGTCATCGTTTGGGTCAACGATAAAGCTCAAGGAGATATTCGCGCTCGTTGAGGTGACAGCCACCTGGTTCACTGCGACATCAAGCGGATTGTTATTGCGGTGGTAGTTAACAAAAACCCGCCAGTAAAGCGTGTCACCAAAGTCAGGGTCTTCGATGACTGCGTAGAATGTTCGTTCCTCACAAGGGTCGAGAAGAACGGGCCCTCCAATGGGTGATGGGTTGACCCGATCGGTCAGTATACGTGGCGGCATGTTGACGAGCCCGAATTCTTCATCCACGGGAGCAGGCATCACGCATGCCGTCAGAATCATGCAGAATGATGCGAAGAGGATGGTCATGCGTATGCTATTCATCTCAGCTCTCGCTACGCTCGGCTTCTTTTTCGAGGTGTCGAAAAATTGTCCTTGGATCGACGCCGAGGGCTTCGGCTGCCTTCGTGCGATTGCCTGCAAATCGCTCCAGCACTTGATTGACATAGTCACGTTGAAAAGCGTCTTTCGCGGCGGCCAATGGCAGAAGCGGCTTTAAATTCGCCTCCGATAGCCCGAGGTCTTCGGGAGAGATGACTTGGCCATCACAGAGCACCGCTGCTTTTTTCACGCGATTCTCAAGCTCTCTCACATTACCGGGCCAGCCATAGTTTTTCATCAGGCTGACAGCACGCGGGGCGAAGTCTTTCACGCTCGAACCATACTCGTCACGGGCTCGCTTCAGCATAAATCGGGCGAGGAGCATCAAGTCCTCGCCGCGGTCTCTCAGGGGAGGAAGCTCTATTTCTACAACGTTGAGGCGATAATAGAGATCTTCTCGGAACTCGCCTGCTTGAATGGCGTTTTCAAGGTCTCGGTGGGTCGCGGCGAGGACGCGAATATCGACATTTTGGGTCTTCGTTCCGCCCACCGGCATGACTTGCTTTTCTTGGAGAGCCCGTAAAATTTTAACCTGCAAATGAATCGGCATTTCGCCAATTTCATCCAAGAAGAGGGTTCCGCCATGGGCTTGCTGAAAACGTCCTTCTCGGTCCTGTGAGGCACCTGTAAAGGCCCCTTTGACGTGTCCGAAGAGTTCGCTCTCGAGGAGTTCGCCGGGAATCGCGCCGCAGTTAATCGCGACAAAGGGTTCTGAGGCTCTTGGGGAACTTTTGTGAATCTCTTGGGCTATGAGTTCTTTACCAGTGCCAGTTTCCCCGGTGATGAGCACGCTGATATCGGTTGGCGCGACCTTCCGGATTCGATGGTACACTTTCTCCATCGATTCGCAGGCCCCAATCATCGCTCCGAAGCGTCTGGCTTCGACAATTTGAGCAAGGCGTGTTCGGTCGGCTTCAAGGTCACCGAGTTGTCGCTTCAGCATGATTAAGAGGGCGGCTTGCGCTGCAAACGTTGTGGCGATCTCAAGTTTCTTCGGTGTGAAGGCATGGGTCAGGTTGTCCTGACCCAGATAAATGAGGCCCGTCAGCTCGCCTTGCTCACGCAGTGGGATACATAAAACCGAGGCGATTCGAAGATTCATGACCGACACACTGGAGCTAAATTTTGCATCGTGCAGGGCATCTTCGACGATAATTGGTTCACCCGTCTTTAAGACTCTTTGCAGGATTGCGTCTGAACACTTTGAAATTTCTGGGGATAATTCGTTTTTCTCAACGCCGCGGGCGACCTTCACCTCGGGTTGCCCAGCTTCGAAGAGAATTAAGAAGCCTCGGGATGCGCTTAGAGTTTCAATAAGCTCATCAATAAGCTCTTCTAGAAGTTGATCTGGATGAGACGCTCTCAGAATTCTATCGGAAAAGGTGACGACTTGTCGGAAGGCGGATAACTCATCGAACTCGGCCTCTGGCTGTGAAATGGCTCTCGGTTCTCGCTCGAAGAACATCAGATTGGCTCGCCCAATTTGAATGGAGTCTCCTTCTTGCAGTGTCGCCTTCTTTTCTTTGACGCCGTTGATGAGGATCTGTTTACCGCGGCCTAAGCTGGCGATGGTGAATGAACCATCTGCATTTCGTAGTATGTGAGCGTGCTCTTCAGCCACGCCATCTTGCTCGAGTTGGACGTCGCCGCCGGAAGCGCTTCCAAGGATCGTCAGATTTTTAAAGAGGTTGAAGCGTTCTTCGCCGTGGAGATGTCGGTAAATTAAAAGTGGCATAGAGAGTCGCTCGAATTTCTACCAGGTCGTTAGGGTCAAGGTTGCATGGGCTTCAATCAATGGCTTGTCTTCCGCTCCGCCTCTTGCTTGACGGATGATAGGTGGCCGAACCACTCTGGGCACGAAATTTAGCCGAGCTTGAACCACGCCAGCGCTCCAGCTTAAGCCGAAGAGCGCGAGTCCTCCGTACTGAAGCTGGCTGAACATACGCCCAAGCTCTGGATCCCTACGATAGCTGCGCGCCAAGTAGTATGCACCAATATTTACAGCTAAAGCGGTCAGCTGAACCCCGAGGAGTGTATGCCCGAGTGTCGTGTCACCGTTCTGATATTGGCCAAACCCAAAGGGCATGAAGAGCCCCAGAGGGCTCCGTTCAACGATAATGCGCTCGATGATTTGTGATCGCTCACCACGTGCGGGAACTTCTGGCTCCGGCTGGGGAGGGGGTTGTGCCTGCGTGAGTGCCTTAAGTTGTGGTTCCAGTTCTTTCCGAATGGCTTCGAAGAACTCAATGATCGGTGGCGCGACTGAAAACGGGTCGAGCGTGTGCTTTGGAGCTTGGAGGAGAAGGTCCGTGAAGGCGGCCCGTGCTTTGTCTTGGTCCTTGGCTAAATAGCTGCTCAAGCCCAAGAGTTCGCGGGCTGCGATCCGTTCGTCTGGCGACAAAGAGGTTTCTTCTAAAAGCGCCTTTTCAACCAACGTGATGGCGAGCGTATATTCGCCGTAGGCGTAGTGATTCTGAGAACGTCTAAGCATATCACTTGCGCTCAAGTCACCGAGACCCGGGTCGGCTTGTCCGATCAGGGCAAGCAAGAGAGGCGCAAAGATGTTCATAGCCTCGTTTTATCTAACGCGTGGCAGCGACATCAAGCGTTGTGAGCTTTCCGGGCTTTAACTCTACCTGATGGGTCTTCACTATGCCGTCTGGAAAAATGATGCGAATCGTCTCGACCAACTGACTCTTGTTATCCGGAAACGCTACCGCGAGCGGTGTATCGGTCCCATCGGCCGCGAGTAGGCTAGCTTTGCCCCTCAGCTGAACGACGGTCTTCGGTGGAAAACCTTTGAACTGAAGGGTCGCATCAAGTGGCGACAGCCGGATAAGACGCGGCGTCTCGCTCAACGATTCGTCTACGTCGAGTGAGATGCTCAGTGGTTTCGCAAGCGGGTTAAGAAATCTTAGGGTCCGCTGACCAACCTCGAGCTTGATTTTGAAAACCCCGAGCTGGTTTTTCTTAACGACCTTACCATCGACTTCAACATCGACCCATGCACCACCAGTCCGGAAGGTAACTTCGACACGCGGAGGCGCTTGGGGCTTCGTCGGTGTATGATTTGGCCTCGTTGACGGTTTTGTCGCCTTGGTTGGTGCAGGGGCTTTTGTCTTGGTGGAGTCCGCCTCAGCAATGAACGGTTTGGCCTCAACGGAGGCTTCGGCGTCGGGAAGCGGCGCAGCCGGACAACTTAGGGTATCTGGCTGGGTGGATCCATCAGGTGCCACCTCGATGGTCACGGATTCGGTCTTATCTTTCAGTCTGAGCTCCAACCGATGAGTTCCCGGTTCAACCGCTAGAGTCGACAGAGCGGTACTTGTGAGCCATTCGCCTTCATCGATGCGAATTTCGAGGTCTTCTTCCTCTTCACATTCGATGGCGAGGTCAATGATAGGCGGCGTGACCGATGGTACCGGTCCCTGGATAGCTTGAGAGATCGTTGGCTGCGGTGGTGATGCCTGAAAGGTGCCAGCAACCCCAAAGCCAACCATGCATAGTACCAGGCAGGCCCCGAAGACCATTGGGAACCGCGACCGATTTCGGTCCTGACCAAGCGTCGAGAGGCGCTGTCTCAGATCATCGCTTTGGCCTGGATCTAGACCGATTAAGCGGTCGGCATGACCGTTGGCCACACGACGGTCTTTTTTGGAGAGGGCGCGTTCAAAGGCAGCGCTGTATGCTACCTGAAGATGCTCGATAGAAAATGGTGCGGTTTCTCCAACACGGGGAGAAACTTGAATCACTTCGTTGTTTAATACTGCCTCGGGTATGCCTGCGTAGCCAAGTAGTCGGTCGAGCGCGTCTTTTAGGTCACGTGCGCTGCGAAAACGCTCTGATGGGCTCTTCGCCAGACATTTGGCAATGAGTTCGGCAATGAGCGGATGAATCTCCTGATTCAGCTCGTTTGGCGCTCGCCACTCACCTTTGGTGATCTTAAGGAGGACCGACGCCGGGCTTTCACCTTCGAAAGGATTTTTTCCGGTCAGACTTCGATAGAGGAGCACCCCAAATGCAAAGATATCAACACGGTGATCGGTAGGTTTTGCTTCAATGTACTCGGGGGCCATGTAGCCGGGACTTCCGAGAAGGGTTCCGGTGAGGGTCATGGCGTTGCCATCGACAAGTCGTGCGATACCGAAGTCCATGAGCTTGAGGCGACCATCTTCGGAGAGAAGAACGTTTTCTGGCTTGAGGTCGCGGTGGATGACACCGTTATCGTGGGCATGCTCCAGAGCACTTACGATACGCCGCAGGAAATGTAGCCCTTGCTCAGGACAGGATTCAAAGCTGAGTGATTTGAGGATATCGGCGAGGGACTGGCCCTCAATATACTCCATCACGATGTACGCAGGACCCTCGCTACCGGTCGAAAAGTCGAAGACCTCGATGATATTCTTGTGCTGGAGCTTGGCGACCGCGACCGCTTCGCGGTGGAGGCGATCACGCGCTTGCTGATCCTCGGTGAGATGGTCGTGCAGAACCTTGATCGCAACGCGTCGTTGCAGCGTCGTATCGAGACCCCGGTAAACGACACTCATACCACCACGCCCGAGCTCTTCATGAACCTCGTAGCGATCTAAGCTTGTCCCGGTTAACCCCATCGCCCCCGTATCCCTTCAATGTGCGGCTCTTTAGCAAATAGCGAATCTTCAATACATGCTCAATCCGAATGGCTCAGCGCATTTGAATTTGATCATCGTGATTAAAAGGTTGACAGAATGGTGTCTGAAGAGGTAGCAACGCGTCCTCGACGAGCCTTCTGGCTCAGAGGTATAGGCGCGTAGCTCAGTGGTAGAGCACTACATTGACACTGTAGGGGTCGGCAGTTCGATCCTGCCCGCGCCTACCACCTTACTTCCTCCAAACAAGATTGCCTGCGCATCCCCAGACGACAGCGACTCCTTGCGCTGTGCGCCTCGAGCCCGCGGTCTGCCAAGCACCGTTTCGGCTGATGTCTTGTTCGCGGGTCTGATAGGGCGTCGGCTCCGTAGCAGATGGCTGGTCTCTTCCCTTCGTTCAAGCTTCCATCTTAACTGCTGCTGGTCTGATGAGCGTTCCCGAAGGACTCAAGACTGCCGCTAAGGCGCAGTGTAACGATCCCAAGGGGAGAACGAGGCTGCAGTATAGCTGGAAAAAGATCCCTTTTGGTGGGGGGCTGGAGAAAATAGAACCCGAGGAGGGTAGAGGCTCGATTCACTGGAGAAAACAAGGAGATCAGGGGTTGCTCTCACTTGACCAAGCGATTTCCCTCGTGTTAAACGCCGCGTCCATTCTGTTCCTTTTAGGGAGCTCTGCCGCCGAGTGCGGCGTAGCTGTACACTCTAACGGGTTCAGATTGCTTGAACTTAAACCTAGGAGAAGGCCATCAACGGCGGACATAACCGGGCAAACGCTGATCGCGGCCCACGCGTAAACAGAAGGATTCGAGCTCGAGAGATTCGGGTCATTGGTCCTGACGGACAACAGCTTGGCATTATGCCCCCCGACCTAGCGCTTGCGAAAGCCGAGGATCTTGGTTTGGACCTGGTTGAAGTGGCTCCAGAGTCGCGACCCCCGGTTTGTCGGATTATGGACTTCGGTAAGTTTAAGTACGAGCAAAAGAAGAAAACCGCTGATGCAAAGCGCGCACAAAGCGCGATGGGCGTCAAAGAGGTGAAGTTTAGACCAAAGATTGAGGAACACGATTATAAGACGAAGGTCGAAAGAATTCGTAAGTTCCTCGATGGTGGGCATAAAGCAAAGGTTACGATGATGTTCCGTGGCCGCGAGATTACCCGACAAGAAATTGCCCGGGATATCATGCAGCGAATCGCGGGAGACATCGAAGACAAGGGAAGCGTAGAGTCTCAACCAAAGCTCGAGGGCCGTAACATGAGCATGATTGTTGTGCCCCTTAAGTCGAATGGCTGATAGCTGTCTGCGGAACAGCGCTCAAGTTTTCCGAGGTAGTTAGAAGTTGCGTTCGACATCAAGATACGCAGGAGAAAAAGATGGCTAAGATCAAAATGAAGACCAAGCGGGCAGCAGCGAAGCGATTTCGCGTAACCGGCAAAGGCAAAGTAAAAGTTGGTCGCAAGGGTAAGCGTCACCTCTTCGAAGGTAAGTCGCGCAAGCTCCTGCGTAATCGTAAGGGTACTACAATCCTTTCGAAGGCGGACGAAGCGAAAGCTCTCAGCCTCCTGCCTTACGCTTAAGGCATCCGTTTAACATTCGAAATGAAGGAGAATCACCATGCCAAGAACAAAAGGTGGTTATAAGACTCGGCAACGCCGAAATCGTGTTCTCAAGATGGCCCAAGGTTACTGGGGTGCGCGTCGTAAGCTTTACAGCATCGCGCGTGAAACAGTTGACCGTGCACTCGCGTATGCATTCACTGGCCGAAAGCTCAAGAAGCGTCAGTTTCGTGCTCTCTGGATCCAACGCATCAACGCCGCTGTTCGGCCTCTCGGCTTGAACTATAGCCGCTTTATCCACGGATTGGACAAAGCAGGTGTTGAGCTCGACAGACGTGCACTCGCTGACCTGGCTGCAACTCAGCCAGCGGCATTCCGTGCGGTTGTTGATGTTGCCAAAGGGCAACTCGCCTAAAGACATGGGTTCGAAGGCTCGGCGACCCTCTGTCGCCGGGCAGTGTCAACAAAACTGTGACCCGCGCGAGGTAACCGGTCGCGCAAACGAGCCATGCAACAAGAATTAAAAAAAATCGAAGCCGAAGCGCGTCGGCGTCTCGACCTTGCGTCCGACAACGATGCCGTCTCACTCATCCGTTCAGAGATCCTCGGTAAGAAGGGAAGTCTCGGTGCCGTGTTACGTGGCATGGGGAAGCTACCTGCGGATGAGCGTCCTAAGGTTGGCCAGCTTGTCAACGAGGTTAAATCTAGGATTGAAGGTAGTATCGATGAGGCTCTTGCACGCCTAGATGCCGCGGCGGAAGGTGATGCCCTCGAAGCAGGTCGTTTCGACCTCACTCGTCCAGGACGCCAGGTCGGCTTCGGAGCATCTCATCCTCTAAAGCAAGTCGAAAGAGATATCTTGGCTTGTTTGGAGCGCTTGGGGTTCACTGTCGCTGATGGTCCACAAGTCGAGCATGATTGGTACAATTTCGAGGCTCTCAATATACCCGAAGACCACCCTGCTCGAGATATGCAAGACACATTCTTTCTCGCGCCGAGGGTAGTCCTTCGTACCCATACCTCGAATGTGCAGATTAGGACGATGGTAAAACGGGATCCTCCGGTGAGAATTGTCGCACCTGGGATGGTGTTCCGTAAGGATGATGTCGACCAGACACATTCGCCCGTCTTTCATCAGATTGAAGGCCTTTGGATCGACGAAAAGGCCAATTTCAGAGACTTAAAGGGCGTGTTAAAGCGTCTAGCGATCTCGATGTTCGGTCCAGACGCTGAGCTACGATTTCGACCTAGTTTCTTCCCGTTCACTGAACCTTCTACCGAGGTCGATGTCCGGTTTAAGGATTCGAAGTCAGGTTGGTTGGAAATTTTAGGTGCCGGAATGGTTGATCCCGCGGTTCTCGAGGCCGTTGGGTATGACCCCGATAAGGTCCAAGGATTCGCGTTTGGCTTGGGTATTGAGCGAATTGCGATTCTTCGATGGGGTATCGACGATATTCGAACATTTTACGAGAACGACACACGCTTTCTTCGCCAATTTGGGCGCGGAGCACTCTAGCGCGTTTTCTGTGAGGTTATTGTGCAAGTAAGTCTCGATTGGTTAGGCGAATTCGTCGAACTTCCAGCTACCGATACCCTTGTTACCCAGCTTACCGACGCTGGGATCGAGGTCGAAGAGGTCCTTATACCTGGCGAGGGTATTAGTGGTGTCGTCGTAGCTCGAGTTGAGTCGCTTGAGCCGCACCCAGATGCGGATAAGCTGCGGGTTTGTCAGGTAGATGACGGCAGTGGTGAGCATTATCAGGTAGTCTGTGGCGCTCCTAACGTACGTGCTGGCATGACTGTCGCCTACGCGCGCGTCGGCGCTAAGTTACCCGAATTCAAGATCTCGAAGCGTAAACTTCGTGGCGTTGTAAGCCTGGGCATGCTTTGCGGTAAATCAGAATTAGGCCTCGAAGATCAAATCGATGGCTTGTGGGACCTCCCGGAAGGCTTAGAACTCGGAACTTCGGTCTTTG
>JAYYQC010000196.1:0-10000 GCA_036128675.1 Myxococcota bacterium
AAGTCAGGAGCTTACGCTCAAGACAGCGAGAGAGACGTGGAAGATTTTGAAGACCGGTTTGAATGCGTACGTTTTCGACTTGGCCGGCCGGGGATATCCGCCAGGAGACTTCAACTCGGATCTCTCCCCTCTTCTTAAGAAGCTTTCTCGCGAGGCAGGTTCTAAGCTCTCCTTTACGGGCAGCGATCTGTCCCTCAATACGCGCCTGATAACGACGTCCGATCTCAGCATCATTCTGCTCGTCGACCTTCATTGATGAGAGCCAGTCGTCGAACCCAAGCGAGTCCCCTCCAAGTCCATCGGCACGTTGATTGCCGGCACCACTAGGGACAGATGGACCGAGCTGGTTCAGAAGTCCACCATCGGTCTGAAAATCCCCTCCAAGCGAGGCCATCGCTTCTGCGAGCCCCTCTTGTTTTTGACGGCGCTTGGCCCGACGTTTTTTGCGCACCTTAACTGTTTCAGGTTCAGGTTCGATGGCAGGCTCTGGCTTTGGCTCTGGCTTAGGCAAAACAATAGGCTTCACCGGCTCTTTGGAAACCACCGCTGGAGGCTCAGCGGGTTGCGCATTTCGGATATCCTCAAGAAAGAGCTTCGCAAATCGGTTGGCATCTTCAAGAGCCACCAAGCTGGTCTCTTTCGCCGGTGCAGGCGTTAACCAGAGCCCAAATGCAAAGGCCGCATGTAGGCAAAAACTCAGGACCGTCATTGAGAGCCAGAGTCCCGAGGGGCGAACTTGCTTCAGGAGTAGTTTGGGTTGCCATGACTCGACTTGTCGAAAAGAGTAGAGAAAAGGATGGCGTTCTTCGAAGACCGTCTCAGACTCAACCTTCAATTCCTTCTCGTCACCCCCATAATGAAGGCGTAGAAGCCAACCGCTGGGTGTCGAGTCTGCAGCGAGGCTTGTATCGGCGAGTTTTACAGCTCCCGAGCTTGTCTGTCGCGGGATATAATCCACATGAATAATCTGGCCATCCAACCATTGGGCTACTTCGAGATCACCTGCGGACTGAATCGGCTCTCCTAGTCCAGCAGTCTGCACGGCGTTGCTGTGTGTATAAGGACCTACACGACAATGGGTCTCTCGATGGACGGTTTTCGAATGTAGGCGCTCATCATCGAACCACACCCCCGATGCGCTCCCAAGATCAATGAGGCGAATCATCGTGGCGTCGAAGGAAAGCGAGAGATGAAACGAAGAGACCTCGCGGCCGGTCAGAACGAGATCGCAATCGGGATGAGCTCCGACTCTCAGATTGGCGTCGCGCGCATAGTCCGAACTGAACTCAAAACGTCGACCATCTACGTGCTCTGCGAGGAGCTGGAGTCGATAATACATCAATCACGAAATCTATACGCATCCACTGAAAGCTCATGCAGTGCACGCGAACGAAGATTACGCCTCATCAGCAAGAGACGACCAAAGGCATCGCGTCGAGCTTTCGAAAGTGTTCGCGCCCTGGCTCTGCCTAGTGCCACATCGATCTGAAGCTCCCTAATATTGATGACATCGGCCGTATCCTTCGGTGAAGTGCTCGGCCCTGGTGCCATCAATACCATGCCCCCTAGAATCCAACCCAGCCCCGGCATCATGACCGCTGCTCCAAATCAGCCGCGGATTGCCAGCGCTGAATCCAATCTCTAATCGCAGCATCCTGCCAACCGCACTCGCTTGAGTCGGGATACGCAACGGTCTCAGTTGAAAGCTTATCACGTACCGACCAATCAATTTGCTCGCGGTGGATCTCCTGGCAGGTTTCCTCTGGACGCTCCGTGAGTAAAGCGAGCTTCAGAGCACACGAGAGTGTCGCTTCCCAGACGCTACCATCCCCTCGTACGGCCGCAGCAACAGACGTTCTTGCCATTTTTAACGCGCGGTTCTCATTCTCTAAAACCTCCGAGGCTTGAGTGCATCGCTTAGCCGCCCCTAGCCACTGCCCTCGACGGTACGCCTGCGTCAGTAAAGGACGTAGCTGCGAGACTTCGTAGGTCACCGATGATGTCGGCAGCTCGGCAAGCAAGGTCTCTAACTCGAGTTGGCTGAGCGAAGGGTTCGATTTCCCGTCGATCACTCGCAACCACCAAACCCATCTCCAAGCATCGGTCTTCGCCGGTCGCGATTCGGGCAAGAGGTTATCGAGAAGCTCGGTGCTCCCGAGGCGAAGGTATGCGACACCGAGATTTCTAAGCGCTTTCGGATCATCGCCCATTTGAGTCGACGTGTAGAGTTCGACGATGCTATCGAATCTCCCAAGACGCTCATAGTAATCGCTTAGTAAAGCCCTAGCTCGGTATGCCATGGGATCTGCTCTGAGCAGCATCGGTGCTACTGCTTCACGCGCAAGCTCTAACCGATCGACGGTAAGAAAAGCTTCAGCTCGACAAAGTGCCAACTTGGGCGTCAGTGACACCTCGTCGGATGTCCCGTCATAGAATCGTACAGCTTCAAAGTCCCGCTTTTCGCAGAGTGTGGCGAGGAAGGTTTCAGCGCTTGGGCCATCTACCGCAGCGGCGCTCTCCGTCGAAAGACCTGGCTGAGGTACCATGGAGGCTGCAGGTTCTTCCGGCACCGGGCTGGTCGAGACTAGCTGGGTCAGAGGGGCACCCTTCGCGGCCCCTTCGCTCACACTCGCGCCACTGGTGCATGCAACGCACAGAGTTAAACCAACCATACTTAAGACAAGGTTCTTCACAGCGTTCTCACTCCCCTGGAAATGGAAGGTAATCGAGAGCGGGCTGGCTGGAAAGTGCTTCTAGTCGTAGGAGTGCTTCTTGCAGCGCGGGCTCGAGTACATGAATATCTTTAGACGTCCGTAAACTATGGGCTTTTTGGTAGGCCGACAGTGCAATGCTCTTGAGTGGCTCCCCTCTCGTCGCAAGCTCTCGTCGCCACAAGGCTGACTCGCTACTCCCAAGTGATGGGTCATCTAGCCGCATGAGGCCTTCGTAAAGAGCCTCGTGAAAGCGGCCGTAATAGTACGCCAGCGCCAAGGCATCCAGAACCGGGCGGGCTGAGCGTAGGTACGGCATAAAGCTTTCCACATGCACCTTGCGAACTTCTTCCAAGCGAATGAGGTACCGAGAGAGCGACACTTCATCTGTCTCGGCTGGGATTTTCAGCGCCTCCAACTCAACGATAACGCTGCGCACCTTTCCTAAAAATGCCTCCCAGCGAGCCTCCTCACAATCCGTTGCTTCGATGCGCTCAACCGGAGTCGGAAATGCCGGATCCTCGCCCGAGTTCGCGGGCTCGACTGACCAGACCCGCGTCAGAGCGCGACATCGCTCACCCAAGCGATCTTTCAACAGAACTCTATGACAACTACGGACCTCTTTAGACAACGACTCATCTCCCTGAAGCCATTGCCGCCACCAGTAATCACAAATTTTCTTAAGCCCGCTCGCATTCATCTCTTGGGCGGCACGTTGTTGCGCCATGCGCATCATGGTCAAAGACGCCTCTCGATTACCCGCCAATCGATAAGCGCGTCCAGCTTTCGAGAGCGCATAAAAGGCAATTGCTTTCCCACCACCCAGTGCAACTTTCTCAAAATGACTTGCAGCACCAGCCCAGTTATTATTTCGCTCCAGCCAGTCCCCCCACTCACTTGCGATCTGACGAACCTCTTTTTCCCGAGCATGATTCTCGAGTAATGAGCTCATTCGTTCTTGAGCCTTTTCAAGATTACCGGACTCAAACTCCCGTCTCCAGTCTTCGATCAAGATCAAAGCAAGGCCAGCCCGCCCCTGATGTTTAGTTCGTAGTTCCTCAATTGAGACCTTCCCAGAAACGATGCTCAGGTCGAGTCTCGCATCAAGGCGGTCAACCAAGCGTTGGGTATCAAGTCGACATTGACTTCCATCGGCCTCGATGAATCTTGAAAGAGAAGCCAAAGTTTCTCGCCAAAATTCTACACCGATATCCCCGCGATCAACTGAAGCAAGAGCGCGATGAATTTCACAGTTTGCGTCTGGGAAGTCATCCGGGACAAGCGATAGAAATGAGCGATAGCCATCGAGTTGCTCAAACGTCACCGCCAACTCAATGAGTTCTGCCAGCTCCTCCTCGCGATTCAAGATTAAGCGGCGCCCCTCAATTCCTCGTCTTAGCGCATCCCAGAGTTGCATTTCAGCCAACGATGCGCCGCTTCCCGAGCGCTCTCGTTCAAGTTCAGCACGTCTATCGCCCCACAATTCAAGCATCGCGGGTAAAGATGCTGAGCTACAGCGCAGCTTACTTTGTTCTAAACAACGACGCGCGAGTGTCCCCACCGATTTCGCGAACGGAGATGTAGCTCCTTCATTCGCTAAACGGGTTACCTGATAAAGCTTGAGGAGAGCAAATAGCTGCCCCGGTGCAACCACCTTCGCCTGTTCTGCCCACTCATTGGCGATCGATATCTGGCTCTCGGGTGCCTGATATGAGCCGCGCCCTGACCGCCCGACGGCGATTTCTAAGACATCAATCAGATGCTCAAGCCGCTCGCTATCCTCGCTGTCCCCGAGGATTTCTTGCAAGAGATCCGGATTCTCCTCAAGCCAACCCAGCCAATCATTACCCGCGGCAAGCAAGCCGGTCCAAAGTCGGTCCTCAAATTCCCAGCCTGGTGCTTTTAAGCGGCGTAAGCTGACCAGTAGCGCATTTAAGCTATAGCGGTCTGAGGTACTAATGTAGTAGCGCCCCATCGCTTGAACGAGAGACGCTGCTTCCTCCCCTTTTAGAGCTCTCCAGCGTTTAGTCCCTCGAAGGCGGCCCCGCGTTTGGTTGGTTGCTCGTGCCCATTCTGAGGCAAACGCGTCCGCTACCGACCGCTTGAACTTTGTACTGATATCATCGGAGATAAAAAAGAGGTCGAGTAGACGCCGTAAGCTTTGTGCATCGACCCTTGTACTTTGAGATAAACGTGAGCTCTTAAAGAGCCCCCAGCCTCTCATTTCTCCAACGCTACGCTCGGCCACACCGAGATAAGCGCGCCGGGCCCGCTTCAAATCGCCGAGTTCACTAAGTGTCTCTCCTAGCCAATAGAGACCATCGATCACCAAAAGGTCATCGCGGTACCGGTTGAGCAATCGAGTGAAGAGCTCTTTAGCGCGCAGGAAATCCCCATCTCCAAATGCGACAATCCCAAGTTCAAAAATGGCTTGGGCGCGAATGGAGGGTTGAGCGCAAGAAACGAGGGCTTTCTGATACACCGATTCCAAGAGTTCTTTGCGTTTGGGTGATCGCATTGGACTTTGGCGTAGAACCATTCCCCAACGAAGAGCGATCTCCGTTTGTTCACTACAATTTTCAGTGAGGGTGTAGAGTTCTTCAAGATCCGACAGAAGCTCATCCCCATGCGATATAGTCGGGATAAGAATGCAAAGCATTAACGCGAACAAACGGACTAAAGTCGGCATCGCATCAATCCCCGACCCAATCGCATATCGATACGCGTTCTTAAAAGCTGCGCCAATGCCTGCTTAAGAGACACCGATTGACGTATCTCTGCATTTTGGCGGTAACGCATGGCTCGGGCTTTCAGCCATCCAGTCGTTGGTCCGTAGGGATTTTCTTCAAGCCAAGCTTGGTCGGGCTGCTCAAGTTCGTTCACCAGGGTTCGATAAGGCCCCCAATAATTCTGGCCATGGTCCGATGGCGGTAAACGCATCGAATCAATCAGATAACTCGTCACTTTCAAGGCATCAGCGCGCCGACATTGTTCCTCCAAAATACGTGGAACCAAACCGAGTGAATCACCGAGCGCGAGCGGATGAATTCGATCGGCAGAGATCCACTCAAATAGCCGATTTAAGAAGTCATCGCGTCCCGCAAAGTAGGCACTCCATACCAGTTCAGGCAGCCAGCGGGTATCAATCGTATCGCCGCGGAGTGCAACACGGTCGAAGCGCTCAAAGCTCTCGCTGAAGCGCTGGGCGTCGAATGCCAGTCGCGCAAGTCCTACCTCAGCGCGGTTGAGCGCATAACGATCTTCTGAATTTTGTCCATAGGTTAAAAGGCGCTCGAACCACTCCTTCGATTTCTCGTTTTCTGCCCTCAGATAATCAAAGTTCCCCCATAAATAGAGACGCTCCGCTTCAGCCGGTCCTTGGAATGGCTCAGACAGCGTGGCATTAAAATGTACTGCGATCTCACCGGACGACAGAGTCTCAAAGTCTTGTGTTCCCGCTCCACCCTCAAACTCAAACTCAACCTCTTTTTCCTCAGCCGCAGACCCCGTCTCGAACGACACACCAGATTGCCTCGGACCAGGGATTGAGGATGGTGCATCTTCCGCAAACTCAAAGAGTACCGGCCCGTCTTCTTCGTAGACAAACTCGACACGATCGGAATCGCCATGCAGCATCTCTTCGGGTTTTGGTAACTCAGCTGGGTCAAGGGCTCGCAGCTTCTCACGCGCCCACGCCAATAAGACTGGAGGGGCGAGGCATCTCTGATTGGCCTTTAAGGTATCCTCACCCACAACCTCCAAAAGCCACCCATGGGAATCGGATGCCAGCATCAGGTCATTTAGGACGCCCAAGTCTTTACAAGTCGCAGATCCACTAAGATCCACGGCCAGCCGCAAGGCCGCAAGGGCGGGCTTACCAGCCAAAGCCAGTTGCATGACATCCTCACGCCCCGTGTCTTGGGGGGTAACGGATGTCGCATCGGTCGACGTCGACGCAGGCATATCTGTACCGCCCTCTGCCCAGGCAGAGGCGGCCATCATCCATGCAAGCGGCAATAATAAAGCCCGACTCAACTCATTCATCTCCCAAGGATCAGGTTGCGTCGAAGTAGGCAATCAGTTCAAGTGCTGCTCATGAGGGAAAGGCAAGTAATTCCTGTGAGTTGGTACGTCTCCTGTGGGATCCTTTCACTTTTGGCCATCATTTTGACCCAAGTCCCTCTTTTCAACGTGCTGGGTTACGAGTCAGCGTTCGCTCTCGGGTTATTGACGGCGCTGGTCTCCTGGTTTTGGGGGCTCAGTCAACAGGGCTCGCACGATACGCTGACCCGTACGCTGGTCCTAGGACTGGCTCAGCAGATCCCACCGCTTATCATCCTCTCACTGAACGCTTTCGTCGTTCAGAATTGTAATTTTTCGCATGGACTCGTCTTCTACGCAGCGCTTCCGGTCATGAGCGCGCTCTATGTTGCACTCTTGGCTTACGTTGTATCTGAAGCGTGCAACCGCTTCGGATTTTCACGGCCGCTACGTCGGCTGGTTCTGCTCACTATTTTTTGTTTGCCGCTCGCCGCGGAACTGCGTCAATTTTTAACCGAACCGACCATCTTTTTTTTCAACCACGCTTGGGGCTGGTACGCGGGGTCGATCTACGATGAAGGACTTATACCTGATGGAAGGCTTGGCTTCTTCAGACTTGGAACCCTCATCCGCTCTCTAGCACTCGTCGTTGCGCTGCAAATGTTGAGGAAGCTCACGATACGTGCAGCGCCTCTGATCACGTTAGTCGTCGTCATTGCATGGTTCGGTGAATCCAGGTTGGCAATTGAAGGAAGCTATTATGTCGACCGTAACCAGATTGAGACGATTCTAAGCGAACGAGTTGAGCTCGACGGTCTTGTCCTCCACCTTGACCCTTCGATATCCCAAAAGCGGAGACAGCGTATAATTGTCGAACACGCCTATCGGCTTGAGCAACTTGAGCATCTTTATCAAGGATTAGAGTCACAAGCTCCGATTCATAGTTACGTGTACCGAGACGCCGAGCAAAAGGGTGCTCTGATGGGTGGTAAACGTACAATGTTCGCGAAACCGTGGCTTCGTGAGATCCACATTCATGGCTACCGAGTGCCTCACCGAATCCTTGGGCATGAATTGGTTCACGCTCTCTTAGAGCCTCACGCAGATCATCCTCTTGGTATACCCGTCGCAAATGGGGTGATTCCTCTGATGGCCTGGGTTGAAGGATTCGCCGAAGCCTTTACGCCACCGCGAAGCGCTTACGATATCCACACAAATGCACGGTGGCTTCAGGAGCGAGGTCGTCTCCCCCCTCTTCAACCATTACTCTCTCCCTGGACGTTCTGGCGAACCTCGCCTGGTGTGGCGTATCCGGTGATGGGATCCTTTATCGACTTTCTATTTCAGCACTACGGTGACCGGACATTGGTAGCATACCGAGATGGCGATATCGAAAAAGCCCTCGGGGAGTCAGTCGAAACGCTCGAGGCCAAGTGGCATCTCTTTCTCGAAGAGATTGAACTCGATGAGGTTACTCAACGAGGTGCAGCACGAAGACTACGCAAGCCGAGTCTCTTTGACCGCCCGTGCGCACGCGTTATAGCAGCCTTAAGAGAAGAGGCGGTAACGTTACCAGATGAAGAAGCTCCTCGAGTCTACCGAGAAATCTGCGACCTCCTACCCGGCGACCCCCGTGCTCTCTTCGATCATGCTCAAAGTCTCGCAAAGGCAGGGGATTGGAACGCCTTTGAAAAAGTTGTCGAAAAATTGGACGCCGAGGCAACGTTAACCGACGCACAGCTAGGGAATCTCCTTGCCCTCCAGGGAGAACAAGCTTGGAAACTTCGCCAACGTCCTGAAGCACACGCATACTTCAACCGGGCATTGGCGCTTCATACCGGAAACGCTACATCACGGTTGCGTTGGGTGGCGACTCAGCTCCTCGCTATGCCTATGTCACCCGAGTTATCTACCCAGTGGTACCGCTATCTTTTTGAGAAAATGCCCCTCGAAAATGCTTTGATTCTTTTTCAAGCATCTCAAGAAGCCAATATTGACAGTGACGTATTGGGCTATCTCCACGGCCGTCGGCTCTATGCCGCGTCACGCTGGGAGCAATCCCTCGTGAAATTACTAGAATCCTCGCTCAAGGAAGGCTTCATGGAGGCTGAACGGCTTCGCCTGGTGCGTGAAGTTTATTTCGAGTTGAAGCAATACGAAACTGCCGACGCATACCACCAACGCTACCTCAAGCACTTAAGCTCAAGTGGAGAGCGCGCACGCGCGGCTGATGCTTGGGGCAGTCGACTCTTCGCAAAAAAGCAGCGGTTATCAACCACTGACTGAACGGGCTCCTAGAAATCGCACCGCTGCGCCAACATAAGGTCTCGCTTTTACAGCCAAGAGGTAGCGCCGGTCTTTGGACCAAGCTTCTTCAAGCGCCTGTACCGCGGCATCTCGTTCAGCCAAGAGAAGTTCTTCGGTCTCCTCAGTCGCTCGAAAGAGGCGACGCGCGTAGGTTCTTCGAACGCGCTCTAGACGGGTCTGGTACCTTTGATCCAAAGCGACACCCGCGCGGTCACGCAGCGAAGATAGCCTCTCTTCTGCCTCGCCCTCGGCACACTTAAAGTTGTGCTCCACGAGGGCTGACCAACGGCCTACAGCTTTTTTCAGTGGCGCGGGATCCATCCGCTCCAATTCAAGGTCTCCGTCGGTAAGGAGGTCGTCGAGCGCCATTGTACGCTCCCCACGCTCATCAATCGCGATACAAAAAGCGCGCTCGGCAAAAAGTGCCCGAAGATTTGCCGCACTTTCCGGGACATCTAAATGAAAGCCCCATACGAAGACCGCGCCTTCATGGTCGAAGCCGCGACAGATCGCGAGAGTAGCCGAGACCTCACCCGACTCACGCGCCCATTCAAGCGCGGTTTCCACCAACGGATGTCCAAAAGACAGGAACTCAAGCTCCTCATGGTCGAGCGCGTGTGCTCGAGAAAATGTCGCAAAGTAAGTGTCGTTGTTATCGGTTCCCGAGGAGGACGGACCACCATCGACGCCAACGAGATTATCCCCCTTACTGTACACGTCGAGTTTAGAGTGTTCCGCATATCCGCGAACAAACGCTTCCATATCGTTCTCAAGCTGCGCCGGGACGAGATTTAAAATCGCCTCGGCACGTTCGCGTGAAAAGCTAGCCACATCTAAAATGGGGTCAGCAGCTTCCTCAATTCGACGGGTCGCTTCACTCACAAGAGTCTCGGTATCCGTATAGAGGGCTTGCCACTCTTCAACCCCTGCACCACTGTAGA
>JAYYQC010000197.1:0-10000 GCA_036128675.1 Myxococcota bacterium
CCAGGCCAGCCAACCGGGCTGCAACATATTCAAGTGCGTGATCAATACCACCAACCGTTCGGTCAAGGACGCCGATCGACTTCTGCATGACCTTGAGAATCGCTGCTTCGTACCCAGACCGGAAATACGGCACGTACACTTCCACGTTGTGCTGTTGCCCAACCCGGTCAACCCGTCCAATTCGCTGCTCAATCGTCGCTGGCCGCCAAGGAACATCATAGAGAACAACCTTGTGACAGAACTGAAAGTTCCGGCCCTCGCCGCCGGCTTCGGTCGAGAGCATAACCTGAGGTCCAGTCGGGTCTCTAAACCAAGCGACCTGACGATCTTGGTCCCGAGGTGCTAACTCACGGTGAAAAACCGCAACTGGTTCACTGAGGAATGCATCCAAGGCGGCTTTGAGGGCCTTCACCGCAACTGCACTCTCTACAAAGACTAAGATTTTCGCATTCATAGACTCGCGGATAAGCTTTACCAGCCAGCGCAGACGAGCATCGCCGGTCGGGAGACCTTTTTCGTCTTTTGGAGCCTGTGTCACTTCGAGAACATGAGGTCGAAGCTGTTGATCGAGCACCGGGCTAATGCTGCGAGCGATTTCGAGAATAGCACCTGGCGTGGACCATAGTGCGCGAAGCATCTTGCCCATCTGGTCGTAGCGCTTGGCCTCATCCTCGATGTCATCAGCCAGCTCCAAAACAACGCTTTCCCCGGTATCGATAAGAATGTCTTGGAGTTCAGTTGGCTCGAGAGGAATAAGGTGGGGAACACGCTTTGGCATTCCGCCTACCGGTCCTCGCCTATTTCGAACGACGTAATCAGCTAGACCATGACGTTCGCTCAATCGGCTAATGAGTTGTGCTCGTAGCTCCAAGCTCTCTTCGGAATCCGCAGCTTTCCATCGCTCCAACAGGCTTAAGTCATCATCAGAATCCTCAAGGAGTTCTTCGAGTGAAGCGAGGATATCTAAATCTGCCGCTTGACCATCAGCGGTTTCCTGAAGCTGACGCGCCAGTGCACTCAAAGCATCAACTCGGGTTCTTACGTCGTCAAACGCATTCACTTCTTCAAAACGCTCTGGATCGAGGAGTCGTAAGAGAGCGTAGTGCTCAGCAGGGTCAAGTGCCATCGGGGTCGCGGTAAGCAGGAGCATGTGCTTCGACTTTTGAGCCAAACCTTCGACAAGCTTATATGCCGCATTACCACCATCGGTCGCATCCCAGCGCAGATGGTGTGCTTCATCAACAATCACAAGATCCCAATCCATCTCGAGCGCCTGAGCTGCGAGTTTGGGGTCTGTAGCGATCTGAGAGACTGGTGCAATGACTCGACGGTAGGCTTCAAACGGTCCGATATCACGAAAGTGGTCATAGGCCTCTTCGATGCGTTCTTCGTCAAGGAGTACAACCAGCTCGTGCGCTTTACGATAGAGTTCGCCCAGCCACTGGATACACAGGGCTTCAGGCGTGAGGATCAGAACACGTTCCGCGCGCTGCTCAGCACGTAGTCCCGCGTAGATGAGTGCAGCTTCTACCGTCTTACCAAGGCCAACCTCATCACAGAGGAGTAGTCGCGTACGCTCAGCATCTAAGCCGCGCGCAGCGACATCGATTTGGTGGGGCAACCATTGGACGCGTGCGCCGAGAACCGCGCCGTGACCTTGACTAGGCGTCCAACCGTCTAAGTGCATACCGCTGACCCGAGCACGAATACCACTGGGATGGGCGAGCTGTAGTTTTGCTAGACGCTCCACCGGGCCTGAATCTTTCACGGTTGGGAGCAAAATGCTTTCGCTGACTTCCCGTCCATCATCGAGGCGATAACGCAGGAGTCCTTCCCCATCAAAACCTACGATGTCGCGCACCAAGACCTGATGGCCTTCAGAATCTTTTACTTGGGAGCCTGGCTCGATCGAATAACGTGACAAAACGCAATCTTGAGCACGTGTCGTGTAGACCCGCTCAACATCGGCGTGGGCGAACCAAACTTTCACACGACGATGTTCGGTCTCGACAACACGACCGATACCCTGGGAGGGATCTGAGGGGCACCATACCAATTGACCACACACGGAAGGTACCGCACTCGTTCGACTCATCGAATCCTCCACTTACTGGGTTAATGGCTCTCCACGGTTACTGAGAAAACAATGACTTAACTCTACCGGTGGACCAGCGTAGTGGGCCTGTCTGCCAGAGGAATGCGTGATCTGCAAGCGTCGCCTGACGTCTAAACTAATCTGAGAGTTGCGAAGCCCTCCATCTGGGTCTAGTTAAGTTGCATGCCCCATATCGACTTACTAGAACTCCCCTATTTCTACGGCATCGAGCTTGATGAACTGGTTGAGCTTATCGACCATATGACGCCTCGCCGAGTGAAGGCTGGGGACTGGTTGGTCAGAGTCGGCGAACCTGTATTCCTCAACATCGCGACCCATGGAAAAATCGGTATTCATCGCTATTCCGAGGACCCAACCCGGCCCCCGATTATTTATGAGCGAAAAGCTCCGACCCTCTTCGGGGAGATCGAGCTCTTTTGTGGGGTCACCTCGATTGCAGATGTGAAAGCGACTACCGATGTCGAAGCCTTCGAACTTACGCGAGAAACCTTTTCCGCACTCTTTGCCAAGAGACATCCAGCGATGACGCAGTTCGTTTTCAACGTCGCAAAAGTCGCGAGCCATCGACTCATGATCTCCGATGCGATGCTACTGAAGCTCGATGACGGAAAAACAAACCTATCGGACCTCCGTCAGCACACGATTGCACAGCTGAAAAGAGAAAAAGGCGGGGGAGATCTGACTGGAACCTTTAAAATTCCAGCAAAGATACCCACACCTGAGGAATCCTGAGGGCATTCTAAACGTTTCAAAGCATATCAGTTGCGGAGAATCTTTGCTGCCCCGGCATCTGTTGGGCTAAAGTGCGTAATACAAACGCCGGGTACCTTTGGCAGACGTACCCTAAGAAAGGACCTAGAAAATGTTCCATCGATTAAGCCTGCTGCTAGCGGTCTCCATGATGGTTGGATGTGCTCACACCACTATTCCGGGAACCACGATCGAAGATACGGAGGACAATCGGTCGGTACTGAAAGTGCTCGACCAGCTCCAAAAAGCGCTTCAAGCTCGAGACTCCGATACGGTCCTATCTCTCATCTCGCCGACCTATTTCGAGGATATGGGGACGATCGATAATCGCGATGATTTCGGTTTTGAAGAACTCAAAACCGACATTTTGGCCCAAAATATCGACAAGATTGCCGAGCTATATCTGAAGATCGATGTCCATGACGTGCAAGTCAAAGGCGACCAAGCGTTTATCGATATTCGTTACCGTACACGCGCCAAACTCGCGCTACCTTCGGGAAGCACCTGGACGCAAGACAGCGATTTCAGTCGCGTCAATTTCCTCAAAGAGGATGGTCGCTGGATGGTAGCTTCTGGGCTCTAAGAAGCGGCCCCATCTCTGAGTTCGGCTACCGGTTGTCTATCAGACGCCCATCATCGCTGCCACAAACTCTGGCTCACCCATGGCATCCAGTGCGCGTAACCTCGTCATGAAGTGCCGGTAATCTTTGTATAAGCGCTGAATATCAGGCTGAGAGTTCAGCTCGAAGTCAAAGAAGCGCGAAATTGCATAGCGACAGGATGTAAACCGCATCATGCCGTAGAGCCGGGCTAACTCCTCCGGCTCGAGTATTCGCGACTCCTGATAACCATCTAAGAGCGCGCGCGCGCGTTCTGGGTGAAAAACATTCTGCGAGAAAGCCCAATCGCCAATCGCAACCGACAGGTCGTAGATAAAGGGCATTGTCGAAGCCATCTCGAAGTCGATGACTGCCTCAAGTTCCCCCTGCTTAAACCGTGCGTTGTCGACAAAGAGGTCCCCGTGGGTCATTCCCACCGGTAAGCCATCAAAGCTGATTTTCATCTCAAGTTCGGTGGAGAGAATTTCGAGATCTGCGCGCTGTTCACCAGTTTTAATGCCAGCAATGCATTGACCGAGCATGTCTCGAAGCACGTCCTGCGAAAAACGGTTTTCTTTGGTTCCGCGGAAACCCTTGGTGGCCTGAGATAGCTCTCCAAGAAAGACGCCGACCTGTCTTGCATGCGATGCTTCTACCTCGAACACCGCGAGCTCACGACCTTCAACAAATTCCAAAATAGAGACTTGCTGACGGGGTCCAATCGATAAAATCGCCCCGCCCCTACGGCCAGGCATCATTCTCGGAACCCGGAGTCCCTTTGCGATGAGATGCTCAATCAGGCGCTCCTCGAACTGAGCTTCGGCGCGGGTTCTGCCCTCGAGGATACGAAGAATGTAGTGCCCTTGAGTCGTCGTAAGATCGTAGATCGTATTGATGGTGCCCGCAGCGATGCCATGAGCCCTGACCAGTTCGCCTAGCGCAAAGTGGTTGACGAACTTACGCAATTCTTGATCGGTCAACTCGGTATAAACAGCCATAGCGCACTTTACCCATTTCGAAGTTAGGAAAAAGCCCCATTGGACACGGTTTCTTATCTTGAGCTATTTCTTCTGAACGCGTAGAGGCTGCCAATTCACCCCCAAGGAGTAGAACGCCCCATGTACAGCGCTGGTCACGATATCGATACCTACTGCAGCCGCTGCAAGCTTGACCTTGCACATGTCATCATTGCCCTCAGCGCCGGCCAACCAGTGCGTGTCTTATGCAAGACCTGTAACTCCGAACATGCGTTTAGAAAGCCAAAGCGTAAGACCACAGGCGTGACTAAACGGGCCGCTTCGAAGAAAAGTACAACCAGTGCACCACAGGGCCCACTGAGCACTGAAGCCTACCACCAGATGCTTAGCGGTCGCGATCTTAGCCGCTCCCGTCGCTATACAATCAAAGAGACGTTCGAAGTGGATGATGTTCTCGACCATAAAAAATTTGGCATCGGTTTAGTCACAAAAATGCTCGGGGACCAAAAAATCGAAGTCACATTTCGAGAGGGCGCGAAGATTCTTATCCACGACCGGACATAATCAAAAGGGCGCAAAAGACTTACTTAGACCTACCTTTGATCGCTCATTTCACCGAGAAATCCCAAAATATCACCGTTTGACCTCTTTTTTTTGAAATGAAGCGGTGCCTCCGTACGTCTAACTAATTGAGCGTTAGACCGCGGCTTTTGCCCAAGAAGCCCGTGGTGCTGAGTTGGGGAGGATGAGGTGATGAGCAAGAATTCGAGCGACTACGACGCAAACTTAGCTTTATATCTGCAAGAAATTGCAAAAATTCCACTTTTAACCCCGGAAGATGAAAAACACCTGGCCAGGACAATTCGGTCCAATGAACTGACCGTCTGGGTTAAGCTCTTAAGCGTTAATGCACTGCTTCCGGAAATTTGGGAGCTCGCACACAGCCTGCGTCCGGACCGAGTTCAAGACTTTCCTGAACTTCCAGAGGTCGTTTCGCTTTCGGCAAACGACTTTCTCGATAAGAAAAGCAGAGCGGTCTTGGCTACATCGATCCAGAGCCTCGATGAAGATCAGTCGATCCTATCCACCAGCCTAGACCGGTTCAGAAAGCTGGTCTACGGCGAGCACCTGCCGGCTCAACTCCAATGCGATGAAGAAGAACTCCTTGCCCTTGAGCGCGCACGAGGAACCGCTCGACGCGCTCGAGAACGTTTCGTTCGCTCAAACTTAAGACTGACTGTGAGTATTGCACGTCGTTATCGAAACCGTGACCTTCCACTCATCGACCTTGTTCAGGAAGGAAATTTAGGACTAATCAAGGCCGTCCATCGATTTGACCAAGCCCGAGGTTTTAGATTCTCAACGTATGCTCATTGGTGGATCCGCCAAGCAATCGAACGTGCGGTGATCAATCGGGGTCGTCTCATCAGATTACCGGTACACATCATCGAACAACGACGTGTACTCAAAAAAGCACAGCAACAACTTGTTGGTGAATCAGGCGAAGAACCCACGCTTGAGGAACTCTCCCAGCTCAGTGGGCTCGACGAGAATCGAATCCTTGAACTTCAGGCAACAGCACTCGGCGATGCACTCTCACTCGACGAGCCAATGCCAGATTATCCGCAGCGAAAGCTCCTCGATATCATTCGAGACCCCGAGGCACCGGCGATCGACGATGCATTGATTCGAGAGAATACAGCGGAAAAGGTTCGCGATCTGATGAAGCACCTCAGCGAGACAGAGCGTGATGTTCTGGTTAAACGCTTCGGGCTTGATGGAGATGATCCACTTACCCTCGAAGAGATTGGGCACCAATACGGCTTGAGCCGAGAGCGCATTCGGCAAATCCAAGTTCAGGGACTCCAGAAGATGCGGCGCATGTGTGATCGCAGAAAGATCGGAGCCTAGGGTCGTTGACATGCTCCGCAGTATAACGTGGAGCGTTGGGCAATCACGACCCTAACAATGGGTGCCCCACAGCGATAGCAAGGTGCATTATCCCGACCGTAGACCTGGAGTCTCTCTTGAAACCCGCCGACCTCTCCGTCGGCATTCCGATAGTCCTGAAGAGTCGTGCCACCAGAGTCAATCGCGTTACCAATCACTTTCCTTACAACCTCAACCAGTGTGGTAAAACGATATTTCTGGATCCGCGACGCCCGAATGGTCGGTCGGATCCCAGCGAGATAGAGCGCTTCACTCGCATAGATATTCCCAACACCCACGACATTCTTTGCGTTCATCAACCAGGTCTTCACCGGGACTTTTGCCCGATGAAAGTTTGGCCAGAGAAGGTCGGCATTGAAGTGCTCTCCCAAGGGCTCCGGTCCAAGTGTCAGAAGGCGGGGGTGCTCATGAAGATTCGTGAGTTCCACAACATCAATCATCCCGAATCTGCGATGATCGCGATAGGTCAACGTTCGCTCTCCAAAACGGAGGACTACATGCATGTGCCGGCCTGACTCAAACGGTTCATCGACGAGCCACTGGCCACTCATTCCTAGATGACTTAAAATCCCAAGCCCATTGGAAAACTGAAAAATAAGATACTTACCCCGCCGCCCCATGCCTTCGAGGCGCGGCTTTGCGTGGGCCAGCTCATGAAGAGCGCTCTGAGGTATCGTCCACCGGAGCTTGGGAAAATAAATCTCCACGCCGCTAAGAACACGATCGATTAGGTGCGGCTCTAGACTTCGACGTAGAGACTCAACCTCAGGTAGTTCTGGCATAACAATTTCTCAACACTTTTGAGGTTGGACTGACCCTAAACCCGCGTTACAATTTTCCCCGTACCTTTGGGAATGTGTTGGAGGTAAGCAAAACATGTCGGAAGCGCAAGATGACAACAGCCGTAAGCATACCCGTCTGC
The DNA here is from genome assembly GCA_036128675.1 of Myxococcota bacterium. Taxonomy (GTDB): domain Bacteria; phylum Myxococcota; class XYA12-FULL-58-9; order XYA12-FULL-58-9; family JABJBS01; genus JAYYQC01. Next base: position 7,315 of record JAYYQC010000197.1, read on the forward strand.
CGATTCGGATCACCGCCACTGTGAGTCTCGCCGATGGCAACGACTATACGGGTGCTACCCGTAACATGAGTTTCGGTGGCGCGTTCATCAACATCGAGGCATTTAGTGCGGATAATGTGGAGCCAGGAAGTGCCTGCGAACTTAAATTAAGTCTTGGGTCACCTGACGAACCGGTCATTGTTCCGATCAAGGGCAAGCTTGCCCGCTCAAATGAAGAGGGCGTTGCAGTCGAGTTCGAACACACTACGATTGAGGGTTACTGGCATTTCAAAAATATTATGATCTACAACTCACCCGAGGTGGATATGCTCCTCGATGAGCTAGAGAAGCACCCTGGCCTCTCGGTTGGGCAGCACGCGCCCTAACCCATTCTTTTACCGAGTCAGGCCTCTCGCCCTTAAAAGTGAAAGAATTTCTTCAACACACGCATCAACACTTGCCTCGGCTGGACTTACCCGCAGGTCCGGATGCAGCGGGGCATCGTAAGTCGCGCTTACTCCTGGAAAGTGTTTGAGTTCACCGACATCCGCCCGAGCATAAAGTCCGCTCGGATCGTGCTTTCGGCAAAATTCAACTGGAGCATCCACATGCACCTCTAAGAAGCGCTCAGCACCAACGAGCTCTTTTGCCCGAGCCCGTACCTCTTGATCAGGTGCCACCATACTGCAGATACAGAGCACGCCAGTTTCATTGAAGAGTCGAGCCATCTCGGCCGCCCGGCGCATATGTTCATCGCGCCCCTTGGGAGAGAATCCTAAGTCACGACCAATGCCACTCCTAAGTTTTCTACCATCGAGTACTGTGACCAGATGTCCTTCAGAAAAGAGAGCGCGCTCCATGGCATAGGCTATATCTGCTTTCCGAGATCCGCTTAGACCGGTGAGCAAAACAGTCGCGGCTTTGTGCCCCGTTTGTGCTTCACGCTCTTCTAGACTCACCGAGCTTAGGAGCCCTGGCTCAACCGAGCTCAAAGGAGTACGCGTCCATTGCCCCTGCTTTGCACCACTCTCAATTTGGGAAGCCCCGAGAATCATCCCAGCACCAACAGTATTGTTGGTTTCACGATCAATAATGATGAAGGAACCCGTATTCCGGTTTCTCCGGTATGCATCGAAGACGATGGGCTGATGAACCGTGAGAGTACAGCGGCCTATTTCATTGAGGCCAAGACCGTCGCTCTCCTCTCGATGGAGAGTATTCACATCGACACGGTAGCGTAGCGCATCGATGGCCCCGGTTACCTGACGCCCACCTTGCTTCACGATATAACTTCGATGAGCGGCCATGCGATCGGCCGCCATCCACACCACCATCGCTTCGAAAGAGCGTTCTACTGAAGGCTGATTGTTCTTATGGACAATCAAATCACCTCGACTGATATCTGTTTCATTTGCAAGCGTCACGGTAAGAGACTGCCCAGCATGACCTTGTTCAAGCTCACCGTCTGGACCAAATACCTTGTCCACTTTATTGGACACCCCAGAGGGCAATACGACAACCTCATCACCTGGACGAATAGCTCCAGATGCAATCTGCCCCATGTAGCCTCGGAAACTCGAATCCGGCCGTGACACATACTGGACGGGAAACCGCAGATCGATAAGATTTCGGTCGCTCGCGATATGTACATTCTCAAGATGACTCAAGAGAGACCGACCAGTATACCAGTCCATTTTCTCGCTCTGAGAAACGACATTGTCACCTTCCAGCGCGCTCACCGGGACAAACGAAACATCGGTTAGTTCAAGCTTCGCCGCAAATTCAGTAAAATCCTTTACGATGCTTTCGTAGACATCTTTCGAATAGTCCACCAAGTCCATTTTGTTTATCGCGACCAGGATATGCGGAACGCGTAAGAGTGAGGCAATAAATGCGTGGCGACGACTCTGAACAACGACACCTTTACTCGCATCAATCAAGACAATCATCAGGGACGCAGTCGAAGCACCTGTGACCATATTGCGCGTGTACTGCTCATGCCCGGGAGAATCCGCAATAATGAACTTTCGCTTGGGCGTAGAGAAATAACGGTAGGCCACGTCAATCGTAATGCCTTGCTCCCGCTCGGCCTTCAGACCGTCTGTCACCAACGCAAGATCGAGCTTTCCCCCGGTGGAGCCTACCTTTTCGGAAGCCTTCTCGATAGCTTCTAATTGGTCTTCATAAATTCCTTTGGATTCGTAAAGCAGTCTCCCAATCAAGGTGGACTTTCCGTCATCCACACTACCGGCTGTCGCGAGACGGAGGAGATCTTTTGCGCTGTCTTCTTTGAGCAACTTATCGATCAACATCAGAAATAACCCTCGCGCTTCTTTTGTTCCATAGAGCCATCCTGGTCGAAATCGATAATTCGGTTTTCACGCTCACTCTTTCGCGTGATCATCATCTCCTCGATAATTTCGGGAAGAGTCGTTGCTTCCGATTAAATCGCAGCGGTAAGCGGGTAACAGCCCAGTGATCTAAACCGGACCATTTTCATTTCGGGAACCTCGCCTTCCTCGATCGGAAGACGATCATCATCCACCATAATCCACATCCCACCCCGTCTTACGACTGGGCGCTCTGCCGCATAATAAAGCGGAACTATCGGGATATTCTCCCGGTAGATGTAGAGCCAAATATCGAGTTCGGTCCAATTTGAGAGTGGGAAGACGCGGATGCTTTCGCCAGGGTTCACCCGACTATT
>JAYYQC010000198.1:0-16050 GCA_036128675.1 Myxococcota bacterium
TTCGCCTCGTACGTCGATTAAAAGCGCTTCAGGCTTCTCTTCGAGCAGTCGCTTTACGTCAGAAGCAGAAATATCCTCAACCGGCTTGGGGGCGTTTGGGTTATCCACCTTGAAGCCCGTTCCATCTGGACCGTCTTTAAAGTCGATGGTTAATCCCTCAGCACGTTCGATCGAAGCGCGGTCAAGCTGGAGCGTAATGCCATTGCTTTCTGCATCGCACTTCGCAGGAGAGCGAGGTCCGAACTGGAGTGCCGGCTCAAAAAATCGATTGATCGATAGATGAAGCATTACACCTTCACCCGCACTGCTTAGTGCCTCGTTGAGTTTTGCGGCGGCGTCATCGGTGACAGTGATCGACGGAGGCGTCATCGGCTCAACAGTGACGCCTAGCTTTGTCGCAAGGTCACCTGAAGCATGCATGTCCTTGACGATATCGCAGCCTCCGACGAACTCGCCTTCTACATAAAGCTGCGGAATAGTCGGCCAGTTAGAAAAGACCTTGATCCCTTCACGCATCATCGGCTCAGCCAATACATTGACGGTCGTATAGTCTGGCAAGAGCTCGTCCAAAATCTGAATCACGGTCGCACTAAAACCACACTGAGGCATAACCCGCGTGCCCTTCATAAAAAGGACGACCTTATTGTCCTGAATTGTCGATTCAATGGTCTGCTTTGTTTCAGCATCGAGTTGCATGTTCTTCATCCTTACACAGCGTCAATAACGACCTCATCTCGTCAAGTCGGGCGGGACCCAATCTAACCGAGACCGTTGTATCTTTCCTACGTTCTACATTAAGCGCAACAAGACGCAAGAGACCTTGCCATTGCTACGCACAGAGACGATTGTACGGCCATGCGTGTGTTTTACACCGACATTTTCGTGCTGCCTTTACCCGAGAAACATAAGTTTCCCATGGACAAGTATCGCCTCACCCGCGAACGACTTCTATCCGAGGGAGTCTTGTCTTCTGATGAGCTGCTCGTACCACCTGCTGCAGATGAATCCCTCAAGCTGGTGCACACCGCAGATTATCTCGATGCCGTCATATCCGGTAGAATCGATGCGCGGATGCAGCGCCGCATCGGTTTCCCTTGGAGTGAAGAACTGATTGAGCGCTCCCGACGTTCGGTCGGCGCAACGATCGCAGCGCTTGAGACGGCGCAAGAAGAAGGTATCGGCATAAACCTAGCGGGCGGTACGCACCATGCCTATTCGGATCGAGGGGAGGGTTTTTGTGTCTTTAACGATGCCGCCGTGGCCACCCGAGTCATCCAGAATGCTGGCTTGGCAAATGTCCTGATCTTGGATTGTGATGTCCATCAGGGCAATGGCACCGCCGCAATCTTTCAAGGCGACGAAAGCGTGTTCACTTTTTCGATCCATGGTGCCTCGAACTATCCCTACCACAAAGAAAAGAGTGACCTCGATATTGGGCTACCGAACGACACGACGGATGCCCCTTATCTTGAGGCATTATCGAAGGGGCTCCAAACAATTGAATCTCAATTTCAACCAGAAGCAGTGATCTTTCTAGCCGGAGCAGACCCTTTCAAGTGCGACCGCTTTGGGAAGTTAGGTCTTAGTAAAGAGGGCCTTAAAGAACGTGACATGATGGTCTTTCGGTGGTGCCGCCAATTAGGCCTCCCCGTTGCTGTGACAATGGCCGGAGGATATGCTGAAGAGATTGATGATATCGTTGATATCCACTGTGAGACGGTCAAAGAGGCCAAGCGACAATTTCAATAGTGATATGGAGACAACATGCAAACTCTGTTTTGGACGGTGGGGATCATCGCGACGGTCCTACTAGCAACAGTAGAGCATTTCAGTCGAACCACTCTACGCCCGCCCCTAAAGATGACTGCAGCGGGAGCTTTCCTCGCTATCGGTTTCTCTGGAGATCATGCGGGGCTACCACAACAACTCTTAATGTTAGGCCTCATTTTCGGATTCATTGGAGACGCCGCCCTACTCTCTCAAGATAAAAAACCATTTCTTTTTGGGATAGGCGCATTTCTCATCGGTCATGCCCTTTACGCAATTGCCTGGTTGCCAAGTGTCACCTCAGCCACGTTCACCCAACTCCCCAGTCTTCTCTTTATTCTACTTGCACTCACTTTTACGCCCTTCATCGTCCGTTATACCGACGGTTTTATGAAAAAGGCGGTTGTAGCGTATATTCTGGTAATCACGGTCATGGGGATCACCTCAGTCGGTCAGACAAGTCTCACTGGAGATACAAGATATGTCATCGGTGCCGCGATGTTTGCTCTATCGGATGTCTCGGTCGCAATGGACCGATTTACCTCCATCCCTCGCTGGCATCGCTGGCTTGGGATCCCACTCTATTTCGTCAGTCAGTATATTCTCGCGTCTACCCTGGTAGTGGCTTCGTCAACTTAAGAGGCAACCAGATCACGAAGCGAGCTCCCCCCAAGACGCTTTGGTTGCTTACATCGATCTCACCTTCATGGCGCTTAATCACCTGTCGAACCGTAGAGAGCCCGAGGCCAGTTCCCTCACCCCGAGGCTTCGTTGTGAAGAGTGGCTCGAAGATTTGTCCTTGGTCCCCGGTTTCGATTCCTGAACCATTGTCGTCGACATGCAGCTCGACACCCTGTCTACCGTCTCGAATTGCAGGCCGGCAGGAGGTACGAAGCCGAGCCGCTACGCCTTGCGAAGCACAGGCGTCCAAAGCGTTGATATAAAGGTTTGTGAAGACCTGGACCATCTGCCCGAGCCAACCTTCCAGCTCTACCGCTGTCTCAAAGTGAACTGAAAACTCTACATCCTTCAGTCGGTCGCGCAAGAGCAGATTCGATTCTTCGATTGCAGCCTGAAGGTCAAAACTCACGGCTTCCTCATCATCATAGCGGGCATGATTCCGAAGTGCAGTCGAGTACTCAAGGATACGCTCCGAAATTTGGTCGGAGTAACTTACCGCTTGGACGACTGCCGCCAACTCCTTTTCGAGGCCCTTCTTTACTGTGATGGCTTCAGGTTCACTGTTGTCGAATAGGTGATTCAACGTTAAAAGGACCTGGTCAAGATGAGACTTCACAGGTGAAAGTGATTGACGTAGGCTGGCGGCTGGATTCACGAGTTCATGTGTAACTCCCGCGATCATTTGACCCATTGATGCCAGCTTCTCGGCCTGAATGAGCGAACGCTCGACGGTTTCGAGGGATTCAGCTGCACGGTTTCGGGCCCCCTCGGTTAACCTGAGTTCCCGACTCAAGCTCGAAGCCTTTTCTTTGATCGAGCTAAGCTCACCTTCAATACTTCGTCGCTCGAGCAACTCTCGTTCCTTTTCGCTATTTGCTTCATGCAGTGCTTCGGCCAATTGCCGGAGCTCGTTGCTACGTCTACGTTCTGACTTTAATCGTACCCGCAGAGTCAACCCCATGAAGGCGAGGAGCAGACCTGCCGATATGCTAAGCCCCCACCAAGTGAACCAGAAGGCTGGAGCTATGGTTACTGGATAACGGACAAGCGCTTGGCTCCAAACATCCCGGTCAAAGGAGGCTTGAACCTCAAGATAAAACGTGGAATCCACCCCGAACGCGGGCAGGTTTTGTAGAATACTTCGTGTTCCTAAAGACGGGTCGGACCAGTTTCCACCAGCCCCGTTCACGCGGTACCGATACCAAACATCCTCAAATCCATCGACCGGACCTATACCGTAAGAAAAACGCACCTCGTTTTGTTCTCGAAATCGACTGTAATCGACTTCAACCGACCGGAAGCGTAGAGGATAGTTATCTATTCGGCGAGACTTCCGAGAATAGGTCTCGTCGTAAAAGTAAAAGCCAATATTGGTGGCCAACCCGACGCGGCCGTCCTCCAGTACAGCAACGGCCTGATGCCAGGGCATCTCCTGATCGAGCAGGCCACTGCCTCGATCCAAAACCCGTAAAATCGCCCCATCCTTCAACCGAACCTTACGAGCCCCTCGATTACCACCGACCCAAACTGAGTCATCGTCGAGAGCCATGGTGTAAATGTACGTGTCACCCAGTCCGTTTTCTTCGTGTAAGTGCATAATGGGCTGCTCTTCGCCTGCCTCATACACAACAAGCCCCTGATCGGTTGCGAGGAGCAGCTTTCCATCCGCCCACATAATGCTCTCTACATTTGTCGTCACCAAATCGTAATCAGAAGAGACGCTAAATTTCAGAGACTCTCTTGGATTCGAAAGTCTGGAAACGGGTTCAGTGCTTTTGAAAAGTCCACTCGAAAATGAGCCGACCCACAGATGCCCTTGAGGTCCGACACTAATAGCCTGACTAGAATTCTTAGGTAACCCAGCAGCACTGTCGAATCGTCGGATACCGCTCTTGCTATCAACGCAGAGAATCTGTTCAGGCTCAGAGAAACAAACCCCCTCGCTTGTTTCAGTTTGATAACTTGTACAACCATTACCCCGCCCAAACGCAGTGCTGGTTATCCGATATTCTTCACCATTAAATCGCATCGAAGGTACAGAATGGTTGTCAAGGAAGGAGGTGGCAGTCTTTGAAAACTGAAGCAGCTGGGAGGTTGTGGAGACCCATAACGACTCTCCTCCTGCATCCTCGCAAGCTACCCATGCACGTTCACCGGAAGGCAATTCAAACAACATCGACGGCTTCGAGGTCTCACGTTCAACCCAAATCAGGTCCGTACCTCCCAAGAGAAAGTGTCCTGGGAACATCCGGGTTTCACGCAAAAAAAGGTTATTTTCGATCATCCTGACTAAGCTCTCAGATTCACGCCACGACGAAATCGAAACCAAGCGGCGGTAATCCGGCGTTAAACTGGCCAAACCATTTGTGCCGCCGAACCATAAACCACCATTTGGGCTTCTCACTACTGATTTCAATTGAGATGTATCCAAGCCAGTGTCCGCGTCGAAACGCTGGATTTCCCCTGCCTCGTCTAGAATAACTACGCCAGTTCGCGTCGCCGCGAGCACCTTGTCTTCATACGACTCCAGTGTTAAGACCTCGTCATAGTTGGCAAGTAGCTTCCATCCCGCAGAGCCCTTCGTTGTGCGGTACCAAAGTTCGCCACTCTTACAGCCAGCCCAGTCGCTCTGTTGTCCACGGAAAAATGCACTCACTTTCGTACAGGGAGTTGTCATTACATTGCTGGTGAATTGGCTGAGGAATGGGTCGACCGAGTGAATGACCTTACGGTCAGCGAAAAACCAAGTCTGGTTTCCGGCTACTTTCACCGAATGTATTCCGAATTCTTCAATAGACCTTCGAAAAACTTTAATTTTTGAGTTCGCTTCTTGCGGCCACTCATAACCGATCAGTTCATGGGCTGTAAGAACATAAATTCGATTTGTCTCATTATGCCAAACTGGTCCCGACACGATATTTTTCTGCTCGAGTTGTACGTCTCCAATACGAGTCAGGAAACTCATCTCGCTGCTCGATGCTAAATCGTTGGCGCTGACCTTACTTACAGAGAGGCCCTTATCCGAACCCACCCAAATAAAGCCCTTTGAATCAATCGCCAACTCGCGTACCGCCACTGACGAAATGCCGCTTTCCACGCCGTAGACCGTGAGTTCATCACCTGTATAACGAGCCAAGCCTGAGGAGTAGATTGTAATCCAAGCAAATCCCTGAGCATCAAAGCTCACGGCTCGGATGGAAGCCGATGGCAGAGGAGTCCTTGGATGAAACGGGTCAAGTACCCCATAACGGTACTCGTCCGCATGACTGAGACTCGAAGCAAAAACGAGGCTGAAAAGCCAAATTAGTCGTGACCAGGTCGATAGAAAGGCACCCATGGGTCGCATCGCTCCAATTCTGCCGGCTATCCCTAATTCGTCACGTCATGCGGGTTTTAGCCTGTCAATTGGTTGAGTGTAGCGATGAAGCGCAGATTGGATCAAACTGGCTTCGACCACATCTGGTCAAGTTCTTCGAAGGTCTCGCAGCAAACGAAACGTTGGTCTCGCACGTTACCGGGTCGCATGAGCTGTACAGACGACATACCCGCCTCAAAAGCGGCATGAAGCTCCTCGCCGATATCTGACAAGAAAACGATCTCGTTAGCAGGAGAACCCAGCCGCTTCGCAATTTCCAGATACGATTCCTTTTCGCGCTTATGTCCTACCCGTGTATCAAAGTTGGCATCGAAAAACGCATCGAGATCGCCTGCATCACTGTACTGAAAGAGCAGTTTTTGTGCGGCGACCGACCCCGATGAGTAGACAGCCAGTCGAATCCCTGCGTGCTTCCAACGTAATAAAGCATCACGCACATCGGGAGAAACGTGCCCAGTAAAGTCACCCGAGGTGTAACCATCCCGCCACAGCAACCCTTGAAGCGATTTAAGCTCGGTTTCTTTGCGGTCCTCACTCATCCAGCGGTCTAGGACACTCACCACATCGGCGAGGCTAGATAGACCAAGCCTCGTTTGCAAGGCATCCACCTCACGTGCAACCTCTTTGGTCTCAGAATAGTTGGATAGAAACGCCGACATTCGGCCGCGGGCATATGGAAAGAGCACATCATGAACAAAAGAGATACTGGTCGTGGTACCTTCGATATCCATGAGAATCCATGTCGGCGACTTCACGATGCATGGTCCTCAAATCGTGGGAACCGTTGAGCGACGTCGCTACCAGTAAAATCAGCAACCCAGCCATCTGGTGAAGTAAAGAGCCGGATACAGGTAAAAGACGGCCTTGGGCCCATATCAAACCAATGCTTGGTTTGGGCCGGTACCCCAATGAGGTCACCACGCTTGCACATGACCGAGATAACTTCCTCTTCGAAGTGCATGTAAAAGAGTCCGCAACCATCCACAAAAAAGCGAATCTCGTCATCCGAATGAACATGCTCATCCAGGAATTTACCCCGGAGTTCTTCGCGCATTTCATGGTTGGGATGTAACTGAATGACATCAGCGGATTGAAAGCCGGAATCTTCCTTTAGCTTTTGGACCTCTGTCGCATACATCTTCAAGACGGTTTCGGATGAATCATCACCTTCAACCTCCATGTCGCACTTCCATGCCTCAAACCGTATTCCACGGTCGTGCAGATAGGTCGTGATAGTTTCGCGGTCCTCTGTAACAGCAAGACGCATTCCGTCGGTCGAAAATCGGGTCAATATTGTCATCGTTTCCTCCACGATAATCGTCATCAGAGATTATGGATGAGTGTTCACCCGCATCATAACATGCGTTTCAAAGATGAACTCTAAACCTTCGATATGTCTTTTTGCTACCGACACATCCTCGCCCCACGCGTACACACCGTGACCACGGATCAAGTAACCGGGCCAACCGTCAAGTGTATCAGGCAGCATGGGCTCAAGCTGATCAGTGAGTGCCGCGATATCTTGGGTATTGTCGACGATAGGCACCTCGAGGTCGTCTTCATGGCTCGAGTAACCAGCCAAAGCTTTGTGCATCTCTAGCCCTTTACTCGCAAACGTGTCTCCCTCGGTAACCATGCCGAGAACGGTCGACGGTACAGAATGCGTATGAAGAACTGCGCCAACCTCTCGGTACTTCCTATAGAGTTGCAGGTGCAGCAGAGCTTCAGCCGATGGCCGATGGCTCTCCTCTTGCTTCGCGATTACGACATTGTCCAAATCGACAATCAGAAAGTCCCGGCTCTCAAGTTCTCCTTTGTGAGCCCCGGAAACAGTCATAAGGACCCGAGTATCGTCGATCCGAGCGGAATAATTCCCACTGGTTGCTGGTGCCCAGCCCCGCGAGTGAAAAAAACTGCCGGCTTTTCTCAAGCTATCAATCGCGTAAACAACCGCGGCTTCATTAAATTCCATCGGTCAAACCCTCGTCTCAGTCTGGGTTCGTAGCAGCGTGTCGACAGGAGGTCGAGACTTCATAGGAGCCTCCTCCGAGCCCCTGCAGTTTAACAGGTTCTCGGAGGTAAACTCCAAACAAGCTACGGAAAAGCTTAGACGACAGAAAATCTCAAACGGTGGGCTCAGAGGTCGGGATGGGGATGGCTTCCTACATAGCCCCATTCATCTTTGGATAGAACGATCCATTGAGAATCGACCTCATTGGTTCCCGCGCTGAGCGTCCAATCGGACTCGCCGCGCTGGATGCTGGCCTTACGTACAAGCGTATGATCTTTGGTAGCATTGGCCACGCCAGCTACTGTCCAGCCATCGCCAACATCCGTTGTCGACATCGAACCAACCATGTCGATTGTCTCACCCGTTGCACTAACCAGAGCAAATGTATCATCACCGTTGGACAGGTAACCGTAGGTTTCGTCACATTGAGCCGAAATCGTCGAGGATGACGACGGATGGCATACAACATAGACATCCCCGGCGGCTATCACCGCGCCAGTATCAAAAGTATTGTTCGGGTAGTCAAAACTACCTTCCGCGTCACAACCATTGTTGCACATTGAGAAGCGGTAATCATCGAGCGCTATCTGACCAGAGGTCGGGTTAAAAATCTCGATGTACTTATTATTGCTTGAGCCCTCGGAATACTCCGAGATGAAAAGGGTAGGCACGACGCTAAGGATCTCGATGGAAAGCTGCGCGCTTCCTCCATTTGACGTGAGGGTCAGCGTTTCGTTTCCAGCCTCACTTCCAACAGTCACACTCAAGCTAGCGCTCTGTTCCCAAGCCGCGAATTCAATCTCAGTGCTAGCAAGTGAGACCAGACCATTGGCGGCCGAAAGCGCAACAATTGTGCCTCCGGCTGGCGCGGGTTCGGAGAGTGTCACTTCCAGGTCCAGCGTCTGATTGAGGGCCGCAGAGATTGACGACACTTCAAGCTGAGGTGTCGGTTCTCTTTGAGGGTCAAGCGTATTGACCTGCACGACATAAGAGCGAGCCCCTTCAGTCAAGGTTATTTCGGCAGCGATGCCGGCCGCCAACGCCTTCACCAAGACCTCTTGCTCTTGAACCCCTTCCGCAAAGCTCAGCGGCGATGCCACCTCTAAGAGCTCGCTCGAAGATGTCAGGTCAACACTCAAGCCATCTACACCCGCTGGCCGAGATAAGCTCAACAGCGACGCTGGATAGGTCGATGTGAAGCCAGCGGAAACCTCGGCGAAGACTTCGGTAAGAGCTGGTGCCAATAGCACCGCATCAGCACTCTGATCGATCACAATATCCTCAGCCCGACGAGGTTCCAGCTTCGAGTGTTGGTTGCCGAAGCGAAGGATCCCAGTCACAACCAAGGGTGTGCCAATCTCTGGAAGTGATGACCGGTCGTAGAGATAATCATCGATACGAAGACCATCAATAACAAACGCATTGGTCGGGTCGCTGTCTCCCGTGCCATCTCCTGCAGGTGGGTTCAGAGATTCGACAACACCACTGACGCGAACCAGCATACCTTCATACTTATCCGCATCTTCGCCTCCAGTCCTGACCGCTGACGGCAGCACTTCGACTGGCTCTATTGGTAGAGGTGAGAGACCCAAATCGACAATCTCGGTAATATTACTCAACTGAATTTGACCGTAATAATCTCCGACACTTCCGCCAACACTGACCTCGTGTCCTTCAGCAGGGAGCGTAATACCCGTTCCTGCATACACGTAGATACCCAAATACTCTGTACTCGCCATTGCTGGTTCTTGAATCCAGAAGCCGCGCGTCGAAACAGCAGTCACAACGCCACTCAATTGTCCCCGCGTTCCCTCTTCTACAGTCCCATCTTTGATCTCAAAAATCGACAGTGGGCAGAGAGCTGTTCCTGGGTTTGGATCTTCAAAACAAGGATCGCAAGCATCGCCTTTACCATCATCGTCGAAGTCATCTTGCGATGGGTTTGAAATCGACGGACAGTTATCCTCATCGTTTAGATAGCCATCGCCATCGCGATCATCAGGGTCCGGCGCGCTGCACGTCTCTGTTTCGGCATCGAGCGGGCAAGGGTCACACACATCGCCAGCACCATCACTGTCATGGTCGGCTTGGACACCACCATCCACGGGGCGAATCGGATTAAAGACCGATGGACAGTTATCCTGAGCGTCTTCAACGCCATCACCATCCGCATCAGTTGCAGTCACACCGTTGTACTCATTTTCCCGAGATGGGAGACAAGTAGGCTCTCCTTCCGGAATGTCGCAGAAGAAGAGGCCATAAGAATCTACGTTCGCTGCCTCAAGCTGGGTCAGGGTACCCGAGATCTCGCCCGCTAGACAAAAGCGCATTGAGCGTCCGCAGACATCTCGCGTATCGCTGCAACTGCTATCCCAGCTAGCAAGTGCATCAGCTTCGCCGTAGAGCCACTTACCGCCACGCATGACCGCAATAACATCCTGGGTACTCGCACTGATAACATCGTTGTAAGCGCTACCTTCTCGGTTCTTGAAGACCGAGATGTCGGCAACCAAGCCTGGTCTCAGACTGCCAAGAGCATCGTCTACTGCGGCAACTTCTGCGCCATACTGCGTGGCCATGAGCCAGAGATCTTTATCGGTAAAGTAATTCGCAAAATGGGTCTCATTCAAATAACTGGCGCAGGCCAACTCTCTCAGCATGCTCACCGAGCCGCTCGGCGTCCAGTCAGTTCCCATCGCAAGGCGAACCCCGACTGTATCCAAGAGTGTTACTTGAGCAGTGTTGCCATAAAGAGAAATATTCGACCGAGGCGACCATACGACCGAGGTACTCCCCACCGCCAATTCGACTGCATCAATAGCTTTCAGGCCAATTGCGTGGATATAGGCTCCATTCGATTCGGTTACATCTACACCGCCTCTAGCCTCGAACGCCAAGCAGAGAAATTCGTTTCGAGCTTCATCATCAATGCCCTCACCAACGTGAGGGATCCATGCGTCCTCGGAGAGAACAGCTGACTCGCTGGGCAGAGATGGATAAGAACAGTCTTCCGTCACATAGACACCCGAGCTATCCCCAAGCGGAAAGGTCGGCGCATCGACTGCTGGTTGGCCGAGGCCTTCTTGGTAGGTCACACTGTCGAGGTTTCGCAACATCCCTGCAGCGTTACCGGAGGCCATGATCGAGGTCGTACCGGTCATAAGCTGTCGAAGCTCTCCCCACGCCTTCTGATCTGCACCGCCACTGGAGCCCGAGCTGATACGCGAATGACCGCGCTTGCCTTTTCGCCAGTCATGGCGGTGCTCAAAACGTTCCTCGCCCCACTGCGCTGGTGGCTGATGAATCCAGCCAATATGGTCGTGGGCGTTGATAAGACCCGGCGAGACGATATGCTCCCCACAGTCAATTTTCGCCTGACCTTCAGTAACACAGCCACAACCAACACATGTAATCGTACCCTGTGCATCGAATACGACTGCACCTCGCTCATAGACCTTCCCTTCGGCGAGAACCGTCCCGAAGATGAGGCTCGTTGCACCCTCGGTTGTAAGAACGCTGCACGTATCGCTTGGTTGGAAAACCGGAGCGTCGTCGCATCGAATCACATCACCGAGATCCGAAGGATCGGATGGGTCAGATGGGTCGTCGGTGCTCTCAGGTGATGATGGGTCGTCGGTGGCAGAGACGTCGGATGGGTCATCGGTGGTCGATGGGTCAGACGCGTCGGTCTGATCTGTCGCATCGGTAGCGTCGGTCGAGTCAGTCGAGTCCGATACATCAGAAGGGTCGGTCGTCGTACTTGGGTCACTCCCAGTGTCCGCATCGTCTCCGCCACAGCTCGATTGAAAAGATAAAAAGGCTGCAAGAGAGAGCGCAGCTAAAATTCGAAATGACAACATTTTGATCCCTTTCCCAGAGGCCCAGCGGCCAGACGCGGACCTTACAAGGTTCCCTTAGGCTTGGCCAGCCTCGTCGAGAGCCTTGCGTGTCTGAGCTTAAGAGCGTAGCTAGCAGACACCCATGATTCAATTGCAGAATATCAGTAAAGAGTTCGCCGATCGTGTCCTTTTCAAAGATGTCACGCTCACATTGCAGCCAGGTCACCGGTACGGCCTCATCGGACCGAATGGCTGCGGTAAGTCGACGCTGCTGAAGATCATGAGCGGTCAAGAAGAATCCAGTACAGGGAACTTCCTCATTGGTGCCGACGAGACACTTGGTTTTCTCAAGCAGGATCGCTTTCGCTCACTGGATATCACTGCACTCGACCTCACGATGATGGGCGATCCGACAACCTTCGAGGCCCTTCAGGGTTACCAAGCCGTCATGAGTCAATCGGACGGTGAGTTTAACGAGGAGCGGTTCGCTGAGCTGGAGGCAATTCTGCACGCACGCGACGGCTATTCGCTCGAAGCGCGGGCAGGTGAACTCCTCTCAGGACTTGGCATCGTCACACAGGACCAGACCAAGGCGCTGTCACAGCTCTCGGGTGGCTATAGACTGCGCGCACTCCTTGCTCAGACACTCCTGGAGGCACCTGAGTGCTTACTACTTGATGAGCCAACCAACCACCTGGATATCTACTCAATCCGATGGCTTGAGAAGTTCTTGCAGGGCTATCGCGGTGTCGTCATCGTCGTCTCACACGATCGACGATTCCTTCAGAATACATGCACCGATATCCTCGACATCGATTACCAGACCATCACCCACTATCCCAAGGCCTATGACCAAGCGCATCTCATGAAAGCGGAGCGACGCGAGCAATGGGAGAAAGAGCGTGAGCGAAAAGAAAAGGAAATCGCGGACAAACAAGCCTTTGTAGATCGATTCAAAGCAAAGGCCACCAAAGCCCGGCAGGCGCAGAGCCGAGTCAAACAGCTCGAAAAAATCACCGTAGAAGATTTACCGCAGAGCATCCATCGAACGCCCCATTTCAAAATCCCGATCAAGTGTGAGACGGGCAAAGACCTTTTGCGTGTCAAAGGGCTACACAAGACCTTCGGCCCCAAGACAGTTCTCAAGGATGTCTCATTCAACATCCGCAAAGGCGACCGGGTCGCAATCGTGGGAGCCAATGGCATCGGGAAGAGTACGTTGCTCAAAATTCTAGCCGCTAAAATTCAGCAAGATGGCGGTTCCTTTGAATGGGGAGCCAATGTTCAGGTTGGCTACTTTCCACAAGACCATGCGGAATTGCTTCACGACCCCAAAGCATCGGTGCTTGAGGCGGTATGGGGTCACGACTCAACCCTCGAAGAGCCGCATGTTCGAGGCATTTTAGGGAGTGCATTGTTCACAGCCGATGATGTCTATCGCCCTATCGAGAAGCTCTCCGGTGGAGAGGCAGCACGAACCATTCTTTCGATCCTCACGGTCCAGGAGCCCAATGTCCTTCTGATCGACGAGCCCACCAACCACATGGACGTCGAGACAGCAGACGCACTTGCAACACTCCTCAAAAACTACGCAGGCAGCGTCATTCTTGTATCGCACGACCGAACCTTTCTGAGCCGTGTCGCTACGAAGGTCATTGAAGTACGGGCGGATAGTCTCTTGCCGTACGAGGGAACATGGGACGAGTTTACATCCTCCCAAGCAGACGACCGGTTTGACTCGAAGGGACGCGCGACTCAACCGAAAGCTCTCAACAAGACAGCGAGCAAAGCCACAGCCCAGAGCAATGATAAACCGTCGAAACGCATCAATACATTCAAAGTCAAAAAGGAACTTGAGAGTTTGGTAGAAGCGATTGAACGCGACGAAGCACGCCTTACCGAGCTCCAGACATCCTTCTGCGATCCCGATTTCTATAAGTCTACCGATCCCAAAGAGATACAAGGATTGGAAGAAGAGATGAAGACGCTCGAAGCAAAACTACCCGAGATGACGGAACGGTGGGAAGAGCTCGAAACCCTGCTCGAGCAAGCTTAATCAATCGACTGTGCTTACTTTCAGCGCGTTGGTCATGCCTTTAGCTCCGATTGGCATACTGGCGGTGATCACGACTCGCTCGCCGCTCCCCACATAACCTTCGGACTTTAAGAGACCTTGAATATCGCTCATCGTCGCATCCGTACTCTCATAGCCATCGTAGTAGAAGGCACGTACACCGCGGAGAAGACTCAGCGTATCTAGGATTTCCCGATTCGCGGTGAATGCGAAGATGTCCGCTCTAGAGCGACGACTCGAGATGATCCGTGCCGCATAACCCGATTGTGTCATGCATAGAATTCCTTTGGCATCCACCGTATCAGCAAGCGCTGCAGCGGTCTGACAGATGCCATCGGTCACGTGCCGATGTGCTTCGCCCTCTTTGAGCGGTGGGCATTCGGGTAAAGGATAGTTGGCTTCCACGCTATCGATGATCTTATGCATCACCTCGACAACACGAACCGGAAATTCCCCCACCGACGTTTCACCACTCAACATCACAGCGTCGGCAGAATCCATCACCGCCGTCGCAACATCGTTGACCTCTGCGCGGGTTGGAGACTGACTCTCGATCATAGACTCCATCATCTGGGTCGCAATGATCACCGGTGTGGATGCATCCAAGCACTTTTGAACAATGCGTTTCTGGAGAACCGGCACTTCTTGGATAGGCACTTCGACACCGAGGTCGCCACGCGCAACCATGATGGCATCGGTTGCCTCAATGATTGCATCGATATCCGCGATTGCCTCAGGCTTCTCGATTTTCGCACAGACCCGCGCTTCGGAGCCTCGCTCCTCTAAGAGCTGCTTGAGCTCGATCACGTCCTCGGCACTGCGTACAAAAGAAAGCCCAATCCAGGACACCTTAAGCTCAACCGCAACTTCCAGATCCTCCCGGTCTTTATCGGTGAGCGAAGGCAATGAAATTTTCGTATTCGGAAGATTCACGCCCTTCTTGGACTTCAATGGGCCACCATAAACAACCTTTGTTGTCACGGTGTCGCGCTGGTTCGTGTTCACAACTTCAACAACCAGCTTGCCATCGTCCATTAGAATCCGCTCTCCCGGCTTCACATCGCGGGCGAATGATTCGTAGGTGATAGATGCACGTTGGCTGGTACCAAGCAGTGGCTCGGTCGTCAGTTCGAAGGTATCTCCAGGCGTAAGGCTGGCACCATCTTCAACATCGCGTAATCTAATTTTTGGTCCCTGAAGGTCGGCTAGGATGGCGATATGGGAGCCAAGCTCTTCGTTTAACTTCCGAATTCGAGCCGTTATCTCGCGCTTATTTTCGCTCGTACCATGCGAAAAGTTTAGGCGAAAAACATTAACACCAGCACGAGCGAGCGCCTTCAGTTGGTCTTCCGACTCACAGGCCGGACCAACCGTCGCAACAATTTTAGTTTTTCTCATAATGTCCACTTCATCGCGAATGTGCCGTCATTCGCTTGGGCTAAGGTCTGCGCCCTGATTATTAACCACAATCACGGATCGTTTGAAAGGCTCGCTGCGTCACTTCGACGCTGTGCCAAGAGTTGATTCATCGGAATGATATCATTGCTCTCGGCATATCGATGGCACGTCACCCAATGACCGTCTTTGATCTCGCGGGTCACGGGTTCCTCAGTCTTACAGATTGGTTCAGCCACCGGGCACCGGGTGTGAAAGTGGCAGCCACTCGGTGGCTTGATTGGGCTGGGTACATCACCGGTCAGAATAACCCTCTCTTTGCGCATCCGGGGGTTCGCGTGGGGAACCGCCGAGAGCAGAGCCTGGGTGTAGGGGTGAGCAGGATTCTCGAAGATAGCGTCCCTCTCGGCAAACTCAACAATCCTACCCAAGTACATGACCGCGATTTTGTCTGAGATGTGGCGAACGACCGAAAGATCGTGCGCGATGAAGAGGTAACTCAGGCCAAACTCATCCTTCAGATCGAGAAGTAGATTGATGATCTGCGCCTGGACACTCACGTCGAGTGCAGAGACAGCCTCATCACAGACAACGAAGTCCGGCTTCAGTGCGACGGCGCGAGCAATGCCGATGCGCTGCCTCTGACCCCCGGAAAATTCGTGGGGATAACGGGATGCATAAGAGGGCTGAAGACCGACCTTCGCGAGCAGTTCACGCGCCTTTTCTTCTGCCTCGACTTGATTGCAGATCCCGTGAAGTACCATGGGAGCAGCGATAATATCGCCGACGGTCTGTCGAGGATTCAAGCTCGAGAAGGGATCCTGAAAGATAATCTGCATATGTCGCCGGGTCGCTCTTAACTCAGCTTCACCCAGTTCAGGTAAATTCTTCCCTCGAAAATGAACCT
>JAYYQC010000199.1:0-13672 GCA_036128675.1 Myxococcota bacterium
ATTTCTTAAGATTGTCTGCAACATCTGAAGGGTTAAATGTAACCGATGTGTAGAAGTAACAGAAGAAGATGATCAGAGCTACGTAGACCGTGTTGTAGAGCCAAGAGTCGAAGCTAAAGAGGTTGTTGATTTCCTCGAGAAAGTCACTGGTTACCAAGCTTGAGACTGTAGCAGGCAACATCAAAAGTGAGGAAGCGAAGATTGGTGGAATAACGCCAGAGACGTTCACCTTCAGCGGCAAGTGGCTCGTCTGTCCCGCCGCGACGGACTTTCCAGTCAGTCTCCGTGCGTATTGAATTGGAATTCGCCGCTGGGCTTGCTCGAAGAAACAGATAGTTGCGATGACCGCGAGGAATGCCACGATGAGAATCATCGCAGGAACCGGCTCGATATTGCCAGAGGTCACTGCCTGGTACCAGTCACGTGCAGCCGCTGGCGCTTGGGCCACGATGCTTGCGAAGATGATTAACGAGATGCCGTTACCAACACCACGTTCGGTAATCTGCTCACCTAGCCACATAACGAAAGTTGTGCCTGCGGTCAGTGTGAGAACTGTAATAAAGTAGAAGGTGACGTCTGGGTTTTCAACGATGACCATCCCGCCAATACCCTGGGCAAGATAGTTAGAGACGCCAAATCCTTGAATCACCGATAGGAGAATCGTGCCATATCGGGTGTACTGAGTGATTTTACGTCGCCCCGCCTCACCCTCTTTTGAGAGTCGCTCAAGCGTTGGAATCGCTGCAGTGCAGAGTTGGATGATAATCGATGCAGAAATGTAGGGCATGATACCGAGTGCAAAGATACTGGCTTGCTCAAATGCTCCACCGGAGAACATGTTGGCTAGACCAAATAATGTCCCAGAAAGCGATTGGAACGCACGTCGAAGTTCTTCGGCGTCAACGCCAGGTACACTAATGAAGATGCCTAGACGGTAGACCCCAACCATCATAATGGTAAAGATCAGCTTTCGTCTGAGTTCAGCGATCTGAAAGACATTCCAAAAATTTGCCACGGTTATCCCCGATAATCGTCACTCGTGCCTTTACCACTATTGATGAAGACACGAACACCTGACCTATCCTAGGATAGGCCAGGTAATCAAAGTTCAATGCTAGTCAGCGAGCGTCTACGCTTCGATAGTACCGCCAGCCGCTTCAATTTTCTGCTTAGCGCCAGGCGTTACATGGTCCACTTTCAAAGTAAGTGCAATGGTAAGCTCACCGCGACCAAGAATGCGGACGACCTCGGTCTTCTTCTTGACCAGACCCTTAGCCTTCAATGTCGTCATATCGACACGTTCTCCCGCAGCGAAGTGAGCTGCAAGAACGTCAACGTTAAGAGCCGCTGTTTCCTTAGCGAAAACATTTGTAAAGCCGCGCTTCGGCATTCGGCGATACATTGGCATTTGGCCACCTTCAAAACCCGGCCCTGGCTTACCCTTACCGGTTCGGGCACCCTGCCCCTTGTGACCGCGACCCGAGGTCTTACCATGACCCGAGCTCTCACCGCGACCTACGCGCTTGCGCTTCTTGTTGGCACCTGCTGGTGCTGGCAAATCATAGAGTTGCATATCAATTCGTCCTTCGTCGACTCAGCCTTAAGCTGAGACAACTTCCACCGATACCAGGTGAGATACTTTCGTAATCAACCCGCGAATCGCTGGAGTATCTTTCAGTACTACTTCGTGACCAATTTTACGTAGTCCGAGGCCATTCATCGCTAGACGCTGTGTCTTAGGACGGCCCGCGAGGCTACGTGTCTGTCGCACTTTAAACTGCTTCATCTCAGAACCTCCAATCAGTTGGTCAATTCTTCGACCGTCTTGCCACGACGAGCTGCTACTTGCTCAATCGAAGACAAAGAACGAAGCGCATCAATTGTAGCTCGCACAACATTGTGTGGGTTGTTGCTACCAATGCACTTGGTCAGAATATTGTGAACACCCGCCGACTCGAGAACTGCTCGAACCGCACCACCAGCGATAACACCAGTGCCTTCAGACGCAGGGCGAAGGAACACGCGTCCCGCTCCAGCATGACCAGTTACCTCATGTGGAACTGTACCGCCGTTTACAAGTGGTACCTCAAACATGTTCTTCTTAGCCTGCTCTACACCCTTGCGAATTGCTTCAGGTACTTCGTTGGCTTTGCCAAGACCCGCACCAACACGACCATTTTGGTCGCCCGCTACTACAAGAGCGCTGAACGAGAAACGACGACCGCCTTTGACGACCTTCGCAACACGGTTAAGGTGCACGAGTCGATCAATGACTTCGTTTTCAACTGTTTCATTTGTCGTTGCCATCATCAATCTCCTAGAATTGTAGCCCAGCTTCACGCGCACCATCAGCAAGACGCTTTACACGTCCATGGAAGCGGAAACCATTACGGTCAAAACAAACGGTCTGAATGTTTGCTTCTACACACTTTGCCCCTAGTTCCTTGCCAACTTCGTAAGCCACGTCGACTTTCTTCAGTTCCGCATCGCTCACCTTAAGTGAAGACGCTGCAGCAAGTGTACGCCCAGAAACATCGTCAATTACTTGACCGTAGATGTGCTTGGCGCTGCGAAAAATTGAGAGCCTTGGACGAGCCTCGGTTCCCTTTACCTTTTTGCGAACCCGAATCGCGCGACGCTTGCGCCCGTTCAGTTTGTTCATCGATGCTGTTGCCATAATCTTATCTCCAACCCGGCTTACTTCTTGGCAGTCTTACCTGCCTTGCGGCGGATAATCTCGTCAGAATAGCGAATACCTTTACCGTTGTAAGGCTCACACTTCTTGTACTCACGAAGTTGAGCGGCTACACGGCCGACCAGGTGCTTATCAAGTCCACTCACCTTTACGTTGGTCTGGGACTTATCCACTTCGACTTTAACGCCTTCTGGAACTTGGAAGACGATGTCGTGAGAATAACCGACACTCATGGTCAAGGTTGTACCCTTGAGAGATGCCCGGTATCCAACACCACTAAGAACCAAGTTCTTTTCGTAGCCTTTGACGACGCCGTGGACCATGTTGGCTACCAAAGCGCGTGTCAGACCAAGAAAGCCTTTGTTTGTACGATTGATGCGCTCAGGTGGTGACACCTTTGCCGCTGTGCCGTCAACAGTCACGCCCACACCCTCAGGGAGGATCTGAGTCAGGCTGCCTAAAGGGCCCTTTACAGAAAGTTCGCGACCACTTACCGCCAGACTTACGCCATTTGGAAGTTCTACTGGTCTTTTTCCAATTCGAGACATATCAAAGCTCCTTTACGCGATGGTGCACAGAGGCTCACCGCCGACGTTGGCTTCTCGAGCCTTGCGGTCAGTCATCACGCCGTGAGAGGTTGATAGAATCATCACACCCAATCCGTTTCGGACCTTCGGGATGTCACCAGACCGCAAATAGCGACGCAGACCTGGCTTACTAATTCGCTTGAGCTCACGAATGACCGGCTGGCCATAGCCTTCGTACTTCAATTCGATAACCAGAGAACTACGTGGAGTTCCTTCTCGAACAACTTGTGAAGCAACGAAGCCCTCGTCTACGAGGATCTCAGCGATACGAACTTTCAATTTAGACGTTGGGATTTCTACAGTCGTATGTCCCGCAGTGCATGCGTTACGAATACGAGTGAGCATATCTGCAACAGGATCGTTTACCATCATTGTCTTAATTCTCCTGCTTACCAGCTTGCTTTCACGACGCCAGGTAGAAATCCCTGGAGCGCGTGTTCTCGCAATGCGATTCGCGACATGTTGAACTTACGGTAATAACCCTTCGAACGACCAGAGACCGGGCACCGGTTCTTAATCCGAGTCGCACTCGCGTCACGTGGCATTGCTTGAAGCTTTGCCATCGCTTCTTGACGCTCATCAAATGAAGACTCAGGGTTTCGAATGATAGCTTTGAGCGCCTGACGGCGAGAAGCAAAGCGAGCAACGGTCTTCTGTCGCTTGAGGTTCCGATTGATTTGACTTTTCTTGGCCATGTTTTACCTCGTCGATTGATTACTTACGAAACGGCATGCCGAGATTACGAAGTAGCGCGCGGCCTTCTTCGTCATTCTTCGCCGATGTAACGATTGTGATATTGAGACCCTTAACCTTTTCGACCTTATCATAATCGATTTCGTTGAAGATCAGCTGCTCTTTAAGCCCGAGATTGTAGTTACCGCGGCCATCAAATGACTTTGGCGAAACACCCTTGAAGTCTCGAACGCGTGGGAGTGCGAAGGTAACCAAACGGTCGAGAAATTCCCACATTCGGTCGCCACGAAGCGTTACCATGCAGCCAATCGGCATGCCTTGGCGGAGCTTAAAGCCTGCGATGGATTTCTTAGCACGGGTCGCGACAGCACGCTGTCCAGCGATTCTCGTCAGCTCATCGACGGCACACTTAACGATGTTTGTATTACCGACAGCTTCTCCGAGCCCCATGTTGATGGTGATCTTCTCGAGACGAGGTACCATCATCGGATTTTCGAATTTGAATTCTTCAGTCAAAGAATTCACGACTGAGGACCTGTATTGCCCCTTCAGACGAGGCGCCCCCGCAACAGCTTGGTTGCTCATTTTAAACTCCTATCATGACTTACGACGCGAACTTTACGCGCCAGCATGACTCAACGGTTGCTCAGGAAAGAACGTTTCCTGATTTTTTGAAAACGCGTACTTTTTTACCGTCTTCAACTTTGAAGCCTACCTTGGCAGGCTTGTTGGTAGATGGGTCGATAGGCAGCACATTTGAAATGTGTACCGTTACATCGAGCTCTTTGATTCCACCTTCAGGCATTGCCATGTCGACGCCGGGTTTAACGTGGCGCTTAACTTTTGCCAAGTCAGAACCTTCTAAACGGACACGATTTTTACTGGTAATAACTTCACTTACTACCGCCTCTTTGCCGCGATGCTTGCCGGAGATGACTCCTACTTTATCGCCCTTGCGAATCTTGTTCATTAGAGTACCTCCGGTGCCAGGGATACGATCTTCATGTACTTGCGCGCTCGAAGCTCACGAGCGACAGGTCCGAAGATACGAGTTCCGATTGGGTCGCCGTTGGCGTTAACCAGAACCGCAGCGTTGTCGTCAAAGCGGATGTAGGTTCCATTATCACGGCGGATTTCTTTTGAAGTCCGTACAATAACAGCGCGGGCAGTATCGCCCTTCTTCACTTTGGAGTTCGGCGAAGCTTCACGAACGGCAACGACGATTACATCGCCAACTTCCGCGAAACGCGCTTTTGAACCACCAAGAACCTTAACGCAAACCAACTTTTTCGCGCCAGAGTTGTCAGCAACATCTAGCGTTGATTGCATCTGAATCATTTCGTTCTCCTATGAGGACGCAAAACTTGACCACTTAGTTCAAGTCTGCAGCCTCTACGATATCTCGCACTCTCCACCGCTTTGTCTTCGACAGTGGACGCGTTTCTTCAATCACAACAACATCACCAATATTACAGGTATTGCCTTCATCGTGTGCTGCATAGCGGATACGACGCTTAACAAACTTGTTGTACTTTCGGTGACGGATACGACGTGTAACCTCAACGACGACAGTCTTGTCGGCCCCGTTTGAGAGTACAACCGCACGACGCGTACGCTTTGCTACCTTCTTTACTTGCTGCTCACTCATGCTGCCGCACCTCCGCTTCCTTGCTCAGCAAGGAGGGTATTGATCCGAGCGATCGACTTCTTCAAAAGACCCAATCGGTGAGTTTCACCAAGCTGGCCAAGTGCCTGCTTGAAACGAAGCTTGTAAAGCTCTTCTTTTGCTCCGTTGAGAAGACTCTCCAACTCGCCCGCGCTGCGCTGACGAAGGTCACCTACTTTTAACGTTTCTACTTCAGCCGCCATTACAACTGCTCCTCTCGGACAACAAAGCGCGTCTGGAAAGGAAGCTTATGAGCTGCCAGGCGGAACGCTTCTTTTGCCAAATCACGACCAACACCCTGCATTTCGTACATAATGCGGCCTGGCTTGATGACAGCAACCCAACCGTCAGGAGAGCCTTTACCTTTACCCATTCGAGTTTCAGCAGGCTTACTGGTGATTGGCTTATCTGGAAAAATTCGGATGTAAACTCGGCCGCCCCGCTTAATGTGTCGGGTCATCGCGATACGAGCCGCTTCAATCTGACGCTGGGTAATCCAGCCCGACTCGAGAGCCATAAGACCAAATTCACCGAATACAACAGAAGAACCACGCCGGGCCTGGCCGAGGATACGGCCTTTCTGTCGCTTACGATATTTTACTTTTGCTGGCGATAACATTTCTCACCTCTTCGTGTTCAATAAGTCTGGCCTATTCTTCTGCCAGAACTTCGCCTTTGAAGATCCAGCACTTAACGCCGATGATCCCGTAAGTTGTCTTCGATTCTGCAACGCCGTAATCGATGTCTGCACGAAGAGTGTGGAGAGGCACTCGGCCTTCACGGTACCATTCGTATCGAGACATTTCAGCGCCGCCTAAACGTCCGCGACAACCAATTCGGATGCCCTTAGCACCGAACTTAAGCGCTGTCTGGACAGCCTTCTTCATCGCTCGTCGGAAGGCTACGCGGCGTTCCAACTGAGATGCTACGTTTTCAGCGACGAGTTGAGCATCGATCTCAGCCTTGCGAACTTCGTGAATGTTCACGAAGAGCTCATAGCTAGAGAGCTTCTGCAGGTCCTGCTTTAGCGACTCAATACCAACACCTTTTTTGCCGATAACAATACCAGGCCGTGGAGTATGGATACTAAGCTTAACCTTGCCGGCCGCGCGCTCGATGTCTACCTTGCTAATTCCAGCTCCGTAGAGACGCTCTTTAACCATCTTGCGAATCGCGAGGTCCTCGTGGAGCCACTGCCCATAGGCCTTGTCTTCGTACCACTTAGAGTGCCAATCGCGAATGACGCCGAGGCGGAAACCAACTGGATGTGTTTTTTGTCCCATCTTAACTTATCCTCTCAATCGCGAAACTAGCGCTCTGCCAACTCGACGGTTACGTGACTAGTACGCTTGCGGACCCGAGTCGCACGCCCTTGAGCGCGTGGTCGGTATCGACGCATGGTGGTACCTTCGTTAACGAACGCAGTCTTCACGTAGAGCTTATCGAGGTCGAATCCCCCGCGAAGGTCAGCATTAGCGACCGCACTCTTAAGAAGCTTCGAAATCGGCTCCGCTGCGGCCTTACGACTAAATGTCAAAACATTCAAGGCACTTTCAACGTCACGACCGCGGATCAGATCGATAACCAATCGAGTCTTCCGTGGCGACATGCTCAACCCACGAAGAGTCGCGCTAGGGCCCTTCTCCGCGCGAGCTTGCTTACGCTGCTCAGCCTTTAACTTTTCTCGTGTTGCCATAACTTACTCCCCTTACTTGCCCTTCTTGAGACCAGGATGGGTAGAGAACGTACGGGTCGGAGCAAACTCACCGAGTTTGTGGTCAACCATGTTCTCAGTAACGTAGACAGGAATAAACTTACGGCCGTTATGAACCGCGAAAGTCATCCCTACCATTTCGGGAATGATGGTTGAACGACGCGACCAAGTCT
Organism: Myxococcota bacterium; assembly: GCA_036128675.1. GTDB lineage: Bacteria > Myxococcota > XYA12-FULL-58-9 > XYA12-FULL-58-9 > JABJBS01 > JAYYQC01. The sequence continues at coordinate 7,529 of JAYYQC010000199.1, forward strand.
GGATAACTTGTCGGCTGTCCTCACCAGCGTTCTGCACCTTCTTCAACAGGTGCGAATCAATAAATGGACCCTTTTTAATACTACGAGGCATTACTTGCGTCTCCTCTTAGTCTGACGACGCGCAACAATGTAACGGTCTGTCGACTTATTAGTTCGTGTTTTCGCTCCGCGGGTTGGCTTACCCCAAGGTGTAACAGGGTTACGACCACCAGAGGTACGACCTTCACCACCACCGTGTGGGTGATCAACTGGGTTCATGGTAACGCCTCGGTTGTGAGGGTTACGACCAACCCAACGGCCACGACCAGCTTTACCAAGCTTAAGGTTCTCGTGAGTTGCATTTCCGACAACCCCGACAACCGCTCGGCAACCTTCAGGTACTTTCCGCATTTCACCACTTGGAAGTCGAAGAAGGGCGTAGCCCGCTTCAACAGCCATCAGCTGAGCGGAAGTTCCAGCAGAACGCACCATCTGTGCACCCTTACCTGGCTTCATCTCAATTCCGTGAACAACGGTACCCATCGGCATTGCGCTCAAACGAAGGCAATTGCCTGGCTTGATATCAGCCGAATCAGATGTGATGACTTGGTCCCCCGCATTGAGACCGGCTGGTGCGAGGATATATCGCTTCTCGCCATCGGCGTATGAAAGCAATGCGATGTTCGCTGAACGGTTAGGATCATATTCAATCCCAACAACCTTCGCAGGAACCTCGTACTTGTCACGCTTAAAGTCGATAAGACGGTAACGACGCTTATGACCACCACCCTGAAAACGCACGGTGATTCGGCCATTGTTGTTACGTCCGCCCTTGTTTGACATCGCACGAACAAGAGACTTCTCAGGCTTGTTTGACCCTTTTGTGGTCAATTCGGCTTGGTCAGAAACGGTCATGTTACGACGACTTGGGGTCGTCGGGTTAAACTTTCGAACTCCCATTGCTTACTCCGTCGCAAAGAAGTCAATCATGTCGTCGCCCTTAAGCGTAACGATTGCCTTCTTCCAGTTAGGTCGCTTACCAATGCTCATTCCGCGGCGCTTAACTTTGCCTGGCATAATCATTGTTGCAACTTTAGAAACTTTGACACCGTAAAGAGCTTCAACGGCATCGCGAATCTGATGCTTGTTGGCGTCTTTTGCGACGACGAAAGTCACTTGATTAAAATTCTCGGTCAGTTCTGAGGCACGCTCGGTCACGACCGGTCGAACTAGGATATCGTATGCATCCATGGTTTCTTATCACCCGCCCGGCTTATTCGGCCGCGACAGCCTCCGTTACCGTCTTTCCAGCCTTCTTTGCTCGAGCCACGATGGACTCAAGAGAAGCCTTGGTTACGACCAATTTCTCGTGCTTGAGAATGTCGTAAACATTCAATCCGTCAACCTCGAGAAACTTTGCTTTCTCTAAGTTGCGTGTCGAAAGCGCCAAGTTCTGATTCTCAACGTCAACGATGAGCGCTGACTTTGAATCTAAACCGCCGAAGAACTGTGCTACAGTCTTGGTCTTTGGTGCTTCGAGAGCTGCTCCATCGAGAACGACAATCGCGTTTTCGCTGGCCCGTAGGCTGAGCGCTGAACGCAGAGCCGCACGTCGCGCAGAGCGAGGCAGACGGTAAGAGTAGTCACGTGGGTGTGGTCCGAAAACAACACCGCCGCCTACTTGGTTAGGAGCTCGGGTAGAACCCTGACGCGCCCGACCAGTACCCTTTTGCTTGAAGGGCTTGGCTCCACCACCCCGAACATTTGCTCGGGTCTTGGTGTCGTGAGTTCCGCGACGCTTAGAAGCGCGCTGTGCTTTTACTTGTTCCCACAAGAGAGCGGTCTTTACCTCGGTCCCGAAGACATCTTCAGGAAGGTCAACCGTGCCGGTCTTCTCGTGATTCAAATTGACAATATCAATCTGCATAACTTACCTCAGCTTACGACTTAATTTCTACGTCTACACCAGCCGACAGGTCGAGCTTCATCAAAGCGTCGAGCGTTTGCTGAGTTGGCTCGATGATGTCGAGAATACGCTTGTGCGTTCTAATCTCGAACTGCTCACGCGACTTCTTGTCGACGTGCGGGCCACGTAGGACTGTGTAACGGTTAATCCGGGTAGGAAGTGGGATTGGTCCCGCTACCTTCGCCCCAGTGCGACGTGCTGTTTCAATGATCTCTCTGGCTGAAAGGTCAAGGATTTTTGAATCATAAGCCTTCAGCCTGATCCGGATCTTGGTTTCGCTCATTACGAATCTCCGAATGATGTTCCTAGATTGGAGAAGTTAGGACTACTCGCCCTGCTTCCCTGCATGCTTAGCGATAATTTCTTCTGCCAAGTTATTTGGCAGCTGCTCATAGTGGTCGAACTGCATCGAGTAAGATGCTCGTCCCTGTGTCATACTTCGTAGTTCAGTTGCGTAACCGAACATTTCGGAAAGCGGTACGAAGGCGCTGATTACCTGCGCTCCGTGACGCATTTCCATGCTCTTAACACGACCACGACGACGGTTGATGTCACCTACAACGTCACCCATGAAGTTTTCAGGGGTAATCATTTCGGCGCTCATCATTGGCTCAAGGATAACCGGTGACGCCTTTTTGGCACCGTTTTGGATACCCATCGATCCGGCGATTTTGAATGCCATCTCGTTTGAGTCAACTTCGTGGTACGAACCATCAAATAGAGTGACTTTAACATCGACCATTGGGTATCCTGCGACGATACCGCGGTCGAGTGCTTCTCGAACACCCTGTTCAATTGCTTTGAAGTACTCTTTAGGTACTACACCACCAACGATTTCCGATACGAATTCAAAGCCATCACCCGCTTCTTGTGGGGCAACGCGGAGCTTAACGTGACCATACTGTCCACGACCACCCGACTGACGGACAAACTTGCCTTCAGCTTCGACAGCAGAGGTAATGGTTTCACGGTAAGCAACCTGTGGACGACCAACATTGGCCTCCACTTTGAATTCTCGCTTAAGACGGTCAACGATAATCTCGAGGTGGAGTTCACCCATACCGCTGATAATGGTCTGTCCGCTTTCTTCGTCTGTTTGAACGCGGAAGCTTGGGTCTTCTTGAGCAAGCTTCTGGAGTGCAACACCCATCTTCTCGCTGTCAGACTTTGTCTTTGGCTCGATCGCAATTTGGATAACTGGCTCAGGGAACTCCATGCGCTCAAGGACAATTGGATTGTCTGGAGTCGAAAGAGTGTCACCTGTGGTACAAGTCTTGAGACCAACCGCAGCAGCGATATTGCCTGCGTAAACTTCCTTGAGTTCTTCACGCTTGTTCGAGTGCATTTGAAGCAGACGACCAATACGCTCCTTCTTGCCCTTGATAACATTTACTACAGTATCACCTGACTTAATAACACCTGAGTAAACGCGGAAGAAGGTAAGCTGACCAACGAACGGGTCGGTCATGATCTTGAATGCGAGCGCAGAGAATGGCTCTTTGTCGTCACTCTTACGGGTCATATCTTCGTCAGTGTCTGGGTGCTTTCCAGCCACTGGTGGGATATCGAGAGGCGACGGCATGTAATCAACAACGGCGTCGAGGAGAGGCTGAACACCCTTGTTCTTGAAAGCGGTTCCGCAGAATACAGGGATGATCTTGATCTCGTTGGTACCCTTACGAATAGCTGCTTTAAGCTGCTCTTCGTTGATTTCTTCACCCTCGAGAACCTTCTCCATCAGGTCGTCATCGAAAGAAGACGCTTCGTCTAGGAGCTTTTCGCGTGCAGCTTCGGCTTCTTCGATGTAGTCTTCTGGGATGTCGATTTCATCGTAATTTGCGCCCATCTTGTCGTTATCCCAGACAAGAGCCTTCATCTTGACGAGGTCGATAACGCCGCGGAACTTGTCTTCAGCCCCGATCGGTAACTGAAGTGGAACTGGGTTGCAGTTCAGACGGTCAACGAACATGTCAACACAGTTTGAGAAATCTGCACCCATTCGGTCCATTTTGTTAACGAAGCAGATACGTGGAACGCCGTAGCGGTCAGCCTGACGCCAAACGGTTTCACTCTGCGGCTCAACACCACTTACAGCATCGAAGACCGCAACCGCGCCATCGAGTACGCGAAGGGAACGCTCAACTTCAATTGTGAAGTCAACGTGTCCAGGGGTATCGATAATATTAACGCGATGGTCTTGCCAGAAACAGGTAGTAGCGGCGGAGGTGATTGTGATTCCTCGCTCCTGCTCTTGTTCCATCCAGTCCATTGTGGCCGCGCCATCATGGACTTCACCGATCTTATGACTGATTCCGGTGTAGAACAGAATCCGTTCGGTGGTTGTGGTTTTACCGGCGTCAATGTGCGCCATAATACCAATGTTACGGGTTTTCTCTAAAGAGACCTGACGTGGCATAATGAACCCTCTCAGTGCACCACCAAACGGTGCAAAAGCGAATTATCAAAGAACGTGGCCGACTTGCGGCCTTAATCAAAAATTCTAACGATTACCAGCGATAGTGAGCGAATGCTTTGTTCGCTTCAGCCATCTTATGCGTATCTTCGCGCTTCTTAACTGCCGCCCCGCGACCGTTTGAAGCATCAAGGATCTCACCAGCAAGACGTTCAGCTAAGGTACGTTCAGACCGGCTGCGAGCCGCCTGAATCAACCATCGCATCGCAAGCGCGGTACGTCGGTCCGCCTTCACTTCGATAGGTACCTGATAGGTAGCACCACCAACACGACGCGACTTAACTTCGACGAGCGGCTTAACGCCTTCGAGCGCCTTCTTGAAAAGGTTAAGCGGCTGCTCGCCGGTTCCCTTTTCCCCAATGAGGTCGAAAGCACTGTAAACGATTTTTTCAGCAGTGGACTTCTTGCCGCTCATCATGACGGTATTCATGAACTTTGCGACGATCCGATCTCCGAATTTGGGATCTGGAAGCACTTTCCGTTTGGCAACTTCTCTTCTGCGAGGCATCTCGAGCTCCTAAACCTTACTTGGGACGCTTAGCGCCATACTTAGAGCGACCTTGGCGACGCTTGTCGACACCGACGGTATCAAGCGTTCCACGAATCGTGTGATAGCGAACACCCGGAAGGTCCTTTACACGACCACCACGAATGAGAACAACTGAGTGCTCTTGGAGGTTGTGACCTTCACCAGGGATGTAGCTGGTTACTTCAAATCCGTTGGTCAACCGAACACGGGCAACCTTACGAAGCGCTGAGTTCGGCTTCTTAGGAGTTGAGGTGTAAACGCGAACGCAAACGCCGCGACGCTGAGGACAAGCCTCTAACGCAGGCACTTTGTTTTTCTTCGCTCGCTTCGTTCGACCTTTTCGAACAAGTTGATTGATAGTTGGCATAGAAGTCTCCGCAACTTTCGTTCGTAATTCATCGCGGTCGGCGTAGTTGTCTTAAGAACCCGATCCGCGAGCGCCGCTGTGTAGCTGAGCCAATCAAGATCTGTCAAGGAGTTTTCAGTTTTCAGGAGGTTGCTATCCTGGATTTCCCTGACCACGATCTATTTAGTGTCTCGACTGTGGGTCGATTCTCTGTGATTTACGGTTAGAATAATAAGGTGCATTCACATATATATGGAAGTGAAAAAGGCCACGTCATTTGGAAGGGCTCTAGGTTTTTATGAAGTGGGAAGAGGCATCGTCGTCGGGATTGCGTAAGTGGGCACCATTCGGGGTTCTTGCACTCGTTCTCCACCTCGGCCTCATCTGGGTAGTCCAGGAGCAAGGTTTTCTCAGCCCGCCAGAGCGGAGCGACGCCCAAAAAGTGAAGCGTGTTAAGCTTAGAACTTTCAAAAAGCCAAGCATTGCCGAAAAGCAGCGAGCCCCTACAGAAAAGAAGAAAGAGAAGACGAAGCTCGATGAAGAGCTCCAGGTCGTTAATCTTCCGCCGGACCATCGGTCAGAGAAACCCGCTGAAGCAAAGTTTTCGGCTACCACTGACCATTCGGTAGAAAAAGAGACCATCAGCCGTTACCAAACCCCTGGTTACCAAAATGCTGGCCATGAGCTCACCAAGTCTCAGCAAAGCCCCCCGGTCACGCCGCAAGAGGGTGACGAGAGTGCTGACGATAAAGAAGTCGACGAACCTGGAAGCGAAACGTCCATTGCCGAAAAAACAACCCCGAAAACCAGCGGGGAACCGAAAGAAGCAGTCACGGCGAAGGATGTTCCTA
>JAYYQC010000200.1:0-3275 GCA_036128675.1 Myxococcota bacterium
CTGCCATAAAGTTTACGAATACGACCAGAATGGCGACGGGCAGACCGAGGCCTTTGCCGTGGTTAACTTCGTAAAGGAGAGCCTCTGGAGCGAGTACCTGATTTACGTCAGGAACGACCTTCGATTGGAGAGACGCTACCAGCGCCACTCTAATGGTGATCCCTCCCGGATCGAGACTTACGACCGAGATGGCAATCTGGCGTCGATAGAGGATTACCGATACGACGACGCGCTTCAACTAGAGCGTATCTCACTCGATGCGAACGGTGATGGCTATTACGACCGCTGGGACCATTATGTTTGGGACGATGAAGGACAGCTTATCTCCCAGTTAAGTGATTACCACGGCGATGATGTCTGCGACGTCGCTGAGCACCTGACGTATGAAGATGGGCGGGTGGTGCGTGACGATTACGATTATGGATGCGACTTCAACATTGACGCCGAAGGTGAGGTAATTTACCGCGAGCAGGCTGAAGCACTCTACGGATTCCTTACCCGGAGAGACCGCATGGACGATACCGTTCTAACCTACGATTATGCTGATAACGGTGAGCTCACCGGATACAGTTACCGAACCCTGGGAAACGAAGTTTCGGAAGAATCGATTGCAGTCTTAAGAGACTCCCGCGGTCGGGTGGTTCAGCGATTTCAGGATTTAAACGGAGACGGTCTAGCTGATCGTATCTGGCATGCCAGTGAATGGGACGCGAACCGAAGGGTTACGGCTTGGGCCGTGGTCTCGAATCAGGGCCATATACTCTTTGAAGAGATGCTCTGGTATTTCCCAAATGGGGAGCTTGAAAGGAAAGAGCGCCGCGACGTGAGCGGTGAGCTGATTCAGCAGGTGGTTCGTAACTTCAATGACCTGGGGCAGGTCCTTGAAGAACTCTATGATTATAATGGTAATGGCTACGCTGACCTCATTTGGAATTTTGAATACAACGCTTCTGGGCAGCTGATTGGCGAGACCAAGGATTATACGCACAACCCTGGGCCGGAAGGGGAGCCAGAAGTTCGAATCAACTATTTGTCATGGAATACCGATGGAAAGCCTCTAACCGGAGAGCTTGACCAGGGTAACGATGGCTGGATTGACCAAGAGATGTTCCTAAATTGGGATGCACAGGGCAGATTGATTGAGGTAGAACAACGAGGTGAAGGTGACAGTGTTCCCGATTATTCCGAAGCGACTGCGGTCGATTTAGAGGGTAAGGTCTCGGTGCGCGAAGTGGATTACTATGCTGATGGCGACTGGGACTTTTGGGAGTACTTCGATTATTCCGATGACATCGTCGCAAAGTATCGTTCTGATACAAATGGTGATGGCATCATCGACTACGGGTATGACCAATACATGGATTCGTCGGGGCGACTTGACCTCTACCTAAGCGATCACGATGGTGACGGTTATGCCGACTTTCGGATCGAGGGTATTACTCCATGTCAGGAGTTGATCAGGGCTCAAACCGCGGACTGAACCAAGATTCACTGAAATTCTCTCATTTAAAGCTGATTTCCCCAGCATTTGACGGGTCTGGAGGTTGGCAGAGACTTCAAGTTGTTTTAAACGGCAAGAGCGTAGGCCCAATCTACGAATGTCCGGGGTAAGATTATGGCAGCTAAAAAAACAAGCACCAAGAAGGCCGGAGCCGTCGCGTCGACTGGCTCTACGAAGAAACTAACTAAAAAGCCTGCAACCAAGAAGGCCACCGCGAAGAAGGCGAGCAGCACACCTGCTACAGCCGGAACCGAGGTAAAAGCCACCAAGAAGGCTGCAGCCAAAAAGACGACCGCCAAGAAGGCTGCGACCAAGAAAGCAGCGCCTAAGAAGGCCGCGGCTAAGAAGGCAGCTCCGAAGAAGGCTACTGCAACAAAGGCATCAGTGGTACAGACACCCGAAGCGGTTGTCGCAAAGCCTCTCGCTAAGGCTGGCGTTGCACCCGCAGCGGCAACTCAGCCAAAAGCGGCGGTTCGCCCCAAGAAAGTCATCCGGGTCATCTCTTTGGGAGAGGTTCAAGAGATGGTAGCGCGTGAAGCTTATTACATCGCTGAGCGTCGTCATTTCCAAGGTGGCAATCAGACCAAAGATTGGCTGGATGCAGAGGCCGTGATCTACGCGAACCTCAAGCAAGCCAATATCGTTGTCCAGCGCTAAGAGCGCTTTGCGAACGAGCAGACGTTTTGGGGGCTTCGGCCCCCTTTTTCGTTTTTCGTGAGTCTTAGTCGAGGCTAATTCTTGCGATGGGTTGGATGTTCATATCCGGTGAGAGCTCCTGGTAGGAGAGTACTGCAAGATGTGGGAATTCCAGTTCGACCAGCTTTCGGAAATATCTTCTGATCTCCATCGTGGTGAGGATAACCGGATTTTGAGCGGTTGGGGGTAGGTTACCAACCTCATTACGGGTAGCAGTCAGCATCTCTTGAGTTATCTCTGGTTCAAGCGCCAAATAGGATCCACTTTGTGTATGTTGAATTGCTGCTCGGACGGTCTCCTCGATCTGAGGGTCGAGGAGGTAAACGACCAAGGTATTTCCGCCACGGGTAAATTTATGTGAGATGTACCGCTTGAGCGCATTCCGCACATATTCGGTGAGCATCACCGTATCGCTCTCGACCTGTCCCCACTCAGCGAGCGCTTGAAGTATGGAGCGCAGATCTCGAACCGAGATCTCCTCCTCCACCAGTCGCCGAATGATATCGGTAAGCTGAAATGGCGAGACGGCTTTTGGAACAACCTCACGAACCAGTGCCGGAAAGGCCTGCTCAAGTTGCTCGAGCATATTTTGCACTTCCTGGATTCCAACGAACTCGGCCGCATGTTTACGCAGAACACTCGATAGATGGAGCACCATGTAGCCGGTGGCGTCCCAGGTAGTTAGGCCAGCTTGCTCGGCGACATTCGCGAATTGCCGCGGTATCCAAGCACACTCTGAACCATTGGCTGGGTTGATTGTTTCTTCACCTTGAATGTTGAGGAGTGTTAGTCGGTCAACCGTATCGTTTACGAGCACCTTGTCGAGGGCGACATTGCCACTTGCCACGGGCACTTCGTTAATCAAAATGATATAAGAGCCTTGGGCTAAATCGGTTTCGTTACCCCGTACTCGAATACCGGGAAATTTAACGCCCAGCTCGTAGAAGAGTCCGTCGCGCATCATCGGAATCATTTCACCGAGGAAGTTGTTGTCACTCGAGTTGTCTTCGACCAGTGGAATAAGGTCGCCTGCGACTTCAAGCGCGATGGGCGTGACCACAGGCAGCATCTGTTGGGA